>JAVJQK010000134.1 GCA_040218145.1 Sandaracinaceae bacterium
GCGATTACATCCATTTCTTCTACAATCTCGAGCGGCGCCACTCGCTGCTGGGTTACCTCAGCCCCGTCGAGTTCGAACTGAAGACCCAGGTCGCCGCGTTGGCGGCATAGTCAGACTGTCCACGAGACCGGGGGAACCTCAAAGCGGGTGCGGAAGCGGGTGCGGAAGCGGGTGCGGAAGCGGGTGCGGAAGCGGGTGGTGGTTTGCAACTCAGGTAGACGGTCGCCCACGCGGTCCCGGATGCGGTAGCGGCAGCGGGTGGTGGCTCGCAATCCAGGTAGACCACCGCAGACGCTGCGATCGTGGGCGGGCGCTTCGTGCCCGACCCCCGCGACCGTCAGCTCATCGAGCCGCGCCCGAAGAGCTCAGCCGGCGCAGTGTCTCAGTCTCTGGGCGGCCCCAGCGCCAGCAGCCGCTCCCGGGCCTGGCTCGCCAACCGCTCCGGCAGGCCCAGCGCGATCGCGCGCGCGAACGCGGCCCGCGCGCGCGACGGGCGGTTCAGCTGGTCCATCTCGAGCCGCCCGAGCGTGTAGGCGGCGATGGCGGCGCGCGGGTCGTCACGGCGCAAGCTGATCTGCCGGTAGAGCCGCGCCGCGCCGCGCGCGTCCCCGCGCGCCCGGGCCGCGTCGGCCTCGGCCATCATCGCCGAGACGCTGGTCGTGTCGGGGGCCACCGGGGCGGGCGGCGCCGCGCGAGAGGGGCGGGGGCGGCGCCGGAGGGGCCTCGCCTCTGCCACCGCCGCCACTGCGTCTGCTTCCGCCACCGCGTCCGCTTCCGTCACCGCGTCCGCTTCCGCGTCCGCTTCCGCCACCGCGTCCGCTTCCGCTTCCGCCACCGCGTCCGCTTCCGTCACCGCGTCCGCTTCCGCTTCCGCGTCCGCTTCCGCCACCGCGTCCGCTTCCGCTTCCGCCACCGCGTCCGCTTCCGCCACCGCGTCCGCGTCCGCTGCCGTCGGGGGACGAGACCCCGTCACCTCACTCGTGAGCGGGTTCTCGCGGCTCGCCACGGGCTCGGCGGCGACCTCGATGCTGCGGCCCGCGGTGAGGCGGGCGACCCGCTCGGGGACGCGCTCGCCGCGCACGAGGACCACGCCGCGCTCGACCTCGACGCGGAGCGACGCGTCGTCGCGCGCGACGCTGAAGACCGTGCCGACCACCTCCACCGTGGCCAGCCCGCCCTCGACGACCCAGCGACGCGGGCCGCCGGGCGTGACGGAGAAGCGGGCGCGGCCGCGGGCGAGGAGCACGCCGAAGCGGTCGCCGTCGTTCTCGACCGTCTCGAGCCGCGCGCCCGGCTCGAGACGGATCTCCGAGCCGTCGTCGAACGAGAGGGTGCGCGAGGCGCCGCTGGCCTCGACGACGGAGGGAGCCTCGCCCGACGCGAGCGCGAGCGGCCCGGGCGTCGGCCACAGCCAGAGCGCCCCCGCTGCGGCCAGGGCGCTCGCCGCGAGCAGCCCCACGACGAACGGGCCTCGCCCGCGCGGGCGCTCCCGCCGGTCGCGGATGTTCGACCACATGCGCGAGATCCGGACCTCGTCCGCGGTCTCGTCCAGGTGGGAGGCCAGGCGCCGTCCACGCCTCATCGGCCCGCCTCCGCGTCCCCGTCGTCGTCGGGGTGGAGATCGGCGCCGAGGTGGGCCTCGATGCAGTCCTTCGCCTTGCGGATCCAGCGCTTGACCGTCGCGAGCGAGCAGTTGCACGCGTCCGCCGCCTCGGGGAGCGAGAGCCCCTCCACTTCGTGGAGCATCCACGCGATGCGATGGTCCGGCGCCACCTCGCGCAGCGCCGCGTCGATGCCCGCGAGCTCCAGGAGGACGTCCGGCGGCGTGGTCGGGCTCGCGAAGCGCTCCAGGGTCGCGTCGTCCACCGTGTGATCGAGCCCGAACGAGCGCATGAGCTTGCGGCGTCGGAGCTTGCCCCGCGCCCGGTTCATCGCGATCCGCAGGAGCCACCGCGGGAAGAGTGAGGGGTCTCGCAGCGAGTCGAGCTTCGTGAACGCCTTGAGGAAGGTGTCTTGCACCACGTCCTCGGCCTCGTCCGAGCGCCCGAGCACGCGCGTGGCCGCGTCGGTGACGCGGCGCACGTGACGGCGATAGAGCGCCTCCTCGGCCCACCGGTCGCCCTCTCGCGCGCGCCGCACGAGCTCGGCGTCGTCCGCCGGGCTCGCCATCTCCCGGACCTCGCCGACGCGAGGAGGGCTGGAGCGCGGTCTGGGTGCGGTGGTCACGTGGAGGTCGATGCCCGGGCGCCCGCGACCGGCTCACCGTCGGCGCGGCGCGCCCCGAGAGGAGAGCGTCAAGGAGAGGGTACGACCAGGGTGGTCTGCATGCCGCCCGGATCGGTCCCCTCGAACTGCCACACGCTGAGGGTGTCGTCCGGCTCCGCCGCGATCCGCAGCTCGAAGTCGCCGGTCATCACGTCGGAACGCACCAGGACGCCCATCTCGGTGCGCTCGTTGAGGCACCCCACGAAGGCGCCCTCACGCGCGTTGCCGCGGACCGTCACCAGGCCGTCCGCGTCGGGCGGCCCCTCGACGAGCGCCATCGGCGGCGGCAGCGGCAGGGTCGGCGCCGCGCAGCCGGGGCCGAGCGCCACGCAGGCGATCGCCGCGGTGAGCGCCAAGCCGAAGAAAGCACGCCCGATGGGTCCCTGGGTCCACATGTCCACCGACGAAGATAGCAACATCGATGCCTCCGCGCGACCGGGGGCTGGAGCGCTGTTTTCAGGGGATCGTGCGCAAATGCGTTGCCCGAGTTGCCAACGCTGTTGGCGCTTTGCTCCGCCCTCGCGCGCGCGCGCACACACGCGCGCGAGCGCACGCGCGTACGCACGCGCGTCGTGCTAGGGTCCCGGGCCTTCCACGCGGGCGTAGGCCCGCACGAGTCAGGACTTTCATGGCGGAACAGCAAACCATCCCGGTCACCATCGAAGACGAGATGCGCTCCTCGTACCTCGCGTACGCGATGAGCGTCATCGTCGGCCGGGCGATCCCGGACGTGCGTGACGGCCTGAAGCCCGTGCACCGGCGCGTCATGTACTCGATGCACGAGCAGGGCGTTCGCTGGAACAGCTCCTACAAGAAGTCCGCGCGCATCGTCGGTGACGTCCTCGGCAAGTACCACCCGCACGGCGACTCGGCCGTCTACGACGCCCTCGTGCGGATGGCGCAGGACTTCTCCATGCGGTACCCGCTCGTCGACGGGCAGGGCAACTTCGGCTCGGTCGACGGCGACCCGCCCGCGGCCATGCGGTACACCGAGGTGCGCATGGCTCGGATCGCCTCCGAGCTGCTCGCCGACATCGACAAGGAGACGGTCGACTTCCAGTCGAACTTCGACGACTCGGAGATGGAGCCGACCGTCCTCCCGAGCCGCGTCCCGAACCTGCTGATCAACGGCACGTCGGGCATCGCGGTCGGGATGGCGACCAACATCCCGCCTCACAACCTGTCCGAGATCGTCGACGCGGTCATCCGGCTCATCGAGAACCCGGACCTGACCATCGACGAGCTGATGGTCGACGATCCGGAGACGGGGCGGCTCGGCGTCAAGGGGCCCGACTTCCCGACCGCGGGCTTCATCTACGGCACCAGCGGCATCCGCGCCGCGTACCACACCGGCCGCGGCCGCGTGGTGATGCGCGCCCGCGCCAGCATCGAGGAGATGCCCGGCAAGACCGAGCGCGAGCAGATCGTCATCACGGAGATCCCCTACCAGGTCAACAAGGCGGATCTGCTCAAGAAGATCGCGCAGCTCGTGCGCGAGAAGAAGCTCGAGGGCATCAGCGATCTGCGCGACGAGAGCGACCGCGACGGGATGCGCATGGTCATCGAGCTGAAGCGCGAGGCGCACGGCGAGATCGTGCTGAACCACCTCTACGCGCAGACCGCGCTCCAGAGCACGTTCGGCGTCAACTGCCTCGCCATCGTCAACGGCCAGCCGCAGGTCCTGACGCTCAAGCAGGCGCTCGAGCACTTCATCTGGCACCGCCGCGAGGTCGTCACCCGCCGCACGCGCCACGATCTCCGCAAGGCGATCGAGCGCCGCGACGTGGTCGAGGGCCTCGGCATGGCCGTCACCGACGTCGACCTCGTCGTCAGCACCATCCGCAAGTCGCGGGACGCCGAGGAGGCCCAGCGAGAGCTCATGAAGCTGCCGCTGAAGGGGCTCGAGGAGTTCGTGCGCCGGGCGGGTCGCCCCGAGGACGAGATCGCCGCCGCGAAGGCGAAGGGCGACTACTTCCTCAGCGAGGGGCAGGCCAAGGCCATCCTCGAGATGCGCCTCAGCCGCCTGACGGGGCTCGAGCGCGAGAAGCTGGCCACCGAGTACGGCGAGATCTGCGACCTCATCGCCTACCTCGAGGCCATCCTCGCGAGCGAGACCCGCCTGCTCGAGGTGATCACCGAGGAGCTGCAGGAGATCCGCGAGCGCTACGCCGACGGCCGCCGCACCGAGATCGTGCAGGCCGAGGGTGACATCGACATCGAGGACCTCATCGCGAACGAGCCGATGGTCGTCGTCATCACGCGCGGCGGGTACGTCAAGCGCGTCCCGCTCACCGAGTACGAGGCGCAGGGCCGGGGGGGTAAGGGCAAACGCGCCGCGAAGCTCAAGGAGGAGGACTTCGTGCGCTGGCTGTTCATCGCCAACGCGCACGACTCCGTGTTCTTCCTGACCGACGCGGGCAAGGTCTACGTCAAACGTGTGTACGAGATCCCGAGCGGCTCGCGCGCGTCCCGGGGTCGACATGTCAACAACTTCGTCGGGCTCGATCCCAAGGAGGAGTCGCTCGCGTCCATCCTGCCCATCGAGACGCTCGAGACGGACGACGCGTTCCTGCTCACCTGCAGCCGGCTCGGAAAGGTGAAGCGCACCGCGCTCAGCGCCTACGCCAACATCCGCACCAGCGGCCTGATCGCCGTGCAGATCGAAGAGGACGATCAGCTCCTCGCCGCGCGCCTCGTGCGCGAAGACGACGAGGTCCTGCTCGGCACCGCGCACGGGCAGAGCATCCGCTTCAAGGTCCAGGACGTGCGCCCGATGGGCCGCGGCACGCGCGGCGTGCGAGGCGTCAGCCTCCAGGGCGACGACCACGTGGTGGGCCTCGACGTCATCGAGGATCAGGAGGAGCAGCAGGTGCTCGCGGTCAGCGCCAACGGCTACGGCAAGCGCACGCCGGTGAGCGAGTGGCGCCTCCAGAACCGCGGCGGCAAGGGCATCATCGCGATGGTGACGAGCGAGCGGAACGGGCCGATGGTCAAGCTCCGCCTCGTCCGGCCGGGCGAGCAGATCATGGTCGTCACCAACGGCGGTCAGGTCATCCGGACGCACGTCGACCAGATCCGCGAGGCGGGTCGGAACACGCAGGGCGTCATCGTGATTCGCGTCGCTCAGGGGGAGCAGGTCGTCGACGTCGAGCCGGTCGCGGAGCCGGAGGACGACGAGGAGCTGGACACGCTGCCGGAGCCCGGGGAGGGCGAGGATCTCGAGGAGGGCCCCCCCGAAGAGGAGCCCTCGGACGAGGAGCCTTCCGATGAGGACGACGCCTCTTCGGACGACCCCTCCGACGACGAGGAGTAAGCCGCCTTTACGGTGCCTCCGCCGCGTGCGACCATGAGCGCGGCGGGGGCCATGAGTCGAGACCGGAACGATACCTACCTGCTCGACCGGACGGGCACGCTCCTCGGGGGCCGCTATCGCGTCCTCGAGCTCATCGGCGCGGGCGCCATGGGGAGCGTGTGGCTCGCCGAGCATCTCGCGCTGCGGCGCGAGGTGGTGGTGAAGTTCCACGAGTCCTTTCGCGACTCGGACGGGCTCGGTCTGCGCCGCTTCCTCCGCGAGGGGAGGGCGCTCTCGGCCGTGCGGCATCGCAACCTCGTGGAGCTCTACGAGGTGGGACACACCGACCGCGGCGAGCCCTTCCTCATCATGGAGCGCCTCCGCGGGCGCACCCTCGCCGACCGGCTCAACCGCGAGATGAAGCTGCCCCCCGTCGAGGCGTTCGACGTCGCCATCGGGCTCGCGAGCGGGCTCGAGGCGGTCCACGCGGCTGGCATCCTCCATCGCGACGTGAAACCGGAGAACGTCATCCTCCACGAGGAGGGCGACGCCATCGTGGCCCGCCTCGTCGACTTCGGGCTCGCGCGCCCCGTCGAGGGCGGCGAGCGCATCATCACCGACAACCGCGCCATCGGGACACCCGGCTACATGGCGCCGGAGCAGGTGGTGGGCGTCGCGCGAGTGGACGCGCGCGTCGACGTCTACGCGCTGGGCGCGGTGCTCTACGAGATGCTCAGCGGGGAGCTGCCGGTCGAGGGGCAGACGGCGATGCAGCTGATGGCCGCCACGGCCGAGGACGACCCGATCCCGCTCGCGGCCTGGTGCCCCGAGCACCGGGGGCCGGTCGACGCGCTGTTGATGGCGGCCCTCGCGCGCGACCGGGACGAGCGCACGAGTGACGCGCGGACCCTGCGCCTCGCGCTCGAGGCGCTGCGTGTCGACTTGCCGCGGGGGCGATCGCGCGCCGCGCCCACGCTCCCCGGCATGTCCCACGCGATCGTGCATCCGCGGGAACGTCAGCCGACCCAGAGCGATCCGCGCCACCGTCGGCACCCGTCCGACGATTGACACGGGACGTCGCGCTTCTCGGCCCTATGCCCCGAGGCATGACGTTTCGAGACATGTGCAAGGTGAGCGTGGGCGAGGAAGGCCTCCGCTGCGACGTGCCCGAGGGATGGGAGCAAGGCCGCGGCGCCTTCGGCGGGCTCGGCATCGGGCTCGCGCTCCGCGCGCTGGAGCGTGAGGAGCCCGAGCGGCCGCTCCGCGCGCTGACGGCGGAGCTGCCCGGACCCCTCCTCGCAGGGCCGGCGACCATCGAGACCCGGGCGCTGCGACGAGGCACGGGGCTCAGCAGCCTCGAGGCCACCCTCTCTCAGGAGGGCGAGGTCAAGGTGCGCGTCACCGGCCTGTTCGGCGTCGCCCGCGCCGAGGACGTCGCCTTCTCCCCTCCCGCTCCAGAGGTCACGCCATGGCGGGACGTGCCGCCGCTCTCGGGTGAGGCGCTCCCGCCGCGGTTCGCGCGTCACTTCCAGTATCGCGTGACGGGGCCCCCGCCGTTCTCGGCCGGGGACGAGGCGCGCGCGAGCGGGTGGATCCAGTTCACCGAGCCGCTCGAGGCGTGGGGTGGGGCCGAGCTCGCCGCGCTCGCGGACGCCTGGTGGCCGAGCTTCTTCGCGCGCCTCGACGGCTTTCGACCGATGGGCACGGTGACCTTCACCCTGCAGCTGACCGAGGCGGCGCGGGATCTCGATCCGACGCAGCCGCTCTACTACCGCGCGCGCAGCGAGGTCGCGTCCGCGGGCTACGTGTCCGAGCTCCGTGAGCTGTGGACGCCGGACGGGCGGCTGGTCGCGCTCAACCCGCAGACCTTCGTCGTCATCCGGTGACTCTTTCCCCGCGCGCCGAGTGGGTGGCACCCTGGGCGCATGAACCGCGCACTTCTCTTCGCCCTCGTCTCCCTCCTCCCGCTCCCCGTCGCCGCCGACGCCGTCGGGCCGCCGCCCGACATGTGCCCCGAGGGGAGCACCGCCGTCGACTTCTGCCACGGCCCCGCGACCTGTCGCAGCCTGGGCTGTGAGACGGACGGGGACTGCGACGCGGGGCAGATCTGCGCCGACCGCCCGCTCTGCACGCGCGAGCACTGCTGCAGCGGGCGCTGCTGCGCGGGAGGCTGCGGGAGTGAGCCGACGACCTACACCCACGTCGAGGGGCCGTGCGGTCCGGGCAACAGCTGCACCGGCTTCGACACGACCTGCAACATGGTCAAGGTCTGCGTCACGCCCGAGCCGGGCATGGACGCGGGGCCGCCCCCCACCGACGCGGGCTCGGTCGATGACTCGGGGGTCACGCCGATGGACGCGGGCGAGGCGGAGGACGCGGGCGAGCGCGAAGACGCCGGAGAGGGGCTCGACTCGGGCGCCGAGGCCGACAGCGGCACCACCCCGCCCGAGACCGACGGCGGCTGCTGCTCCGTGTCGGGCCCGCGCAGCGCCCTCGGGGGCGCCCTCTTCCTCGCGCTCTTCGTGGTGACCCTCGGTCGTCTCCGTCGCAAGGGCTGACGGAACGAGAGAGGCCCGCGGCGTCTCCACCGCGGGCCTCTTCTTCTCGAAGGATGTCGTCTCGAGCGAGGGCGCTCAGCCGCCGACGATGACGGCCCAGCCGTTCAGCGCGCCGGTGTCGGCGTCGGCGTTGTCGCTCACGCGGAGCGTCCAGGTGCCGTTCGGGTCGCCTTCGAAGGCGCTGCCCGTCGCGTCGAGGGGGAAGGTCTCGCGGAGGTCGTCCGCGCTGCTGCCGCCGCGGTCGTGGAGCACGAAGGTCTGGCCGTTCGGGGCCGTCGCCTCGACCACGAGGTCGCCGCGCCAGCTGTGGGTGATGTCGACCTCGATGGACACGAGGCCCTCGCCCGCGCCGTCGACGGTCACGGTGCTGCTCACGCCCTCGGGGGAGTTGTCGGGGATGGCGCCGCCGGTGCCTTCGAAGCGACCCGCGCCACCGCTGGGCGGCGGCTCGACCGGGGTGCCGTCCTCGGTGCCGATGCGCAGGGTCCAGCCCTCGAGGGTGCCGACGTCGCGGCCCGCGTGGTCGCTGACCCTGAGCGTCCAGGTGCCTTCTGCCGCGAGGCCGTCGAAGCCGGTCACGTCGAAGGTCTCGCGGATGTCGTCGGCGCTGCCGCCCTCGCGGTTGTGCACCGTGCGCTCGACGCCGCCGTGGCTGAGCACCACCTGGAGGTCGCCGACGTAGGTGTGGGTGATGTCGAGCTCCACGCTGACCGTCGTGACCACTCCGTCGCCCTCGATGGTGGCGCGGCTCTCGATGCCGCTCGGGTCGTTGTCCGGGATGGCGATGCCGCCCTCGCCGGTCGCGAGGAGCTCGCCGCCGGTCGGGGTGGGACGCTCCGGCTCACGCGACTTGGCGATGAGCATGCGGACCTGGGCGATGTCGAGGTGCGGGACCGAGCTGCGGGAGAGGCGGCGCGGGTTCCAGAGGAAGTCGGGGTGCTGGGTGCGGCTCTGGCCGACCCACTCGCCGCCGATGACCTTGCCCTCCGCGTCGACCTCGAGGATGTAGTGGAGCCGGTCGGTGCGGGTGTAGCGCGCGGCGTCGTTCGGCGTGGTCGTCGCGTGCGACTCGGTGATCCAGTCGAGGTTCATGCGGACCTCGAAGAGCTGCACCGCGTCCGCGTTGTACTCGTAGGTGTCACCGGTGCGCCCGAGGAGCTCGTTTGCCTTCGCGACGTCGATCTCGGTCTGCTGCGTGATCTCGTAGCCGACGACCGGCTGGTTCCAGACCTCGTAGTCGTAGGTGCGGTCGATGGCGAAGCCGCGGTTCTGGAGGCCGAGGTAGTTGGTGACGATGACGTGCATCGCGCCCGGGTTGCTGTCGCGGCACTCGACGTCGACCGCGCGGCCGTGCTCGTCGCGCTCGACCGTGGTGTCGCCGCTGCCCACGTTGCAGCGCCCGCCGATCATGTCGGCCGGAGCGCGGTTGTAGGCGGCGATGATGAGCGCCTCCATGTCGGCGACCTCGAAGCGGACGCCGTTGTGCTCGACCGCGCGGAGCGGGCGCTCCTCGAGGATCGCGGCGGGGACCCAGGCGTGACAGAGGCCCCACCAGGTCTCGACGTCCCAGTCACCCTCGGGCGCGCCACCCGCCTCGAGCGCCATGCTGCGGTCGCGGCCGTTGCCCATGCGATCCGAGATGTGCGACGCGAGCGGGCCCTGCTGCTCGTAGTAGGCCGGGTCCCAGTCCTCGTTCGGCACCGGGTTGCTGCGGTCGAAGGGGCGGAGCTCCGAGAAGCCCGCCGGCGGGGTCCAGCCGTTGAACGCCGCGTCGTACTTCTGCGCGGGCGACATCTCGCCGGCGAGCCAGCGGACGTTGATCGAGTCCTCGTAGGTCGGCCAGTACGTCGACGGCCACGACTCGTTCTCCGAGACGCCCTCGAGGGGCAGGTCGGTCGCGTGGTAGTTGAACTCGCCGTCGAAGCGCTCCGGGTCGTTCGCCCGATTCCAGCGGTCCTCCTTGCCGCCGGCCGCGGCGGGGTCGTCGACCTTGGAGCTGGGGTCCGCGGTGAGGGGGGCGCAGCCGCTGAGCGCGAGGATCGCGCCGAGGGTGGCCGTGAGGATCTGCGTCTTGGTCATCTGGGTGGTTCTCCCGAAAGCGTTGTCACGTCTCTCCGCATCAGGTGTGCCATCCGGCTACGGCCCATGAAGAGGGGGCGGCGGCGCGGGATCGGCCAGTCGGCCGACCACCGATCGCCGGAGGGGTGGCCACCGGAAGAGCCACGGCTACGCTGCGCGCGTGGCCCCGACCGATCTCGACGAGCGCTATCTCGAGGAGCTCCGCGCCGAGTTCCCCGGGCTGCGCACCGTCGACAAGGACGAGGACGCCTTCAGCCGCCTGATCGACCGCGCGCTGCGGCTGCTGACCCTCGGCGGCCAGTCCGCCTACCTCACGCGATATGTCACCACCATGGGACGCACGCTCTACTTCCCGACCGGGTGGCGCGCGCGCTCGCCCGAGAGCCGCTACGTCACGCTCCGCCACGAGGCGGTGCACCTGCGGCAGTTTCGACGCTTCGGGCGGGTGGGGACGGCGCTGATCTACCTCCTGCCGATCGCCCCTCTCGGGCTGGCCTGGGGACGCGCGCGCCTCGAGTGGGAGGCCTATCGCGAGACGCTGCGGGCCACGGCGGAGCTCCACGGGATGGACGCGGCGCGCGATCCCGCCCTCCACGCGCACATCCGGACGCAGTTCGTGGGACCCGCCTACGGCTGGATGTGGCCGTTTCCGAAGATCGTGCAGGGCTGGATCGATCGCGCCATGGAAGAGATCGCGGTGGAGATCCGCGGGGCCAACCAGTAGAGTCGGAGGCTCCGTGGCAGCGGCGTTGGGCATCGATCTGGGCACCACCAACTCCGTGGTCTGCGTGACTGATGGAGCTGGGGTTCGGGTGCTCCCCGATGGGGACGGCAACCTCCTCATCCCTTCCGTGGTGAGCTTTCACCCGGCGGGGGACGTGCTCGTCGGCCACCCGGCCCGAGAGCGGCGGCTGCTCGACGCGCGGAACACCGTCTACTCGGTCAAGCGCCTGATCGGCCGCCCGTACCGGAGCCCGGAGGTCACCCGCGCGCAGGAGCGTTTCCCGTTCGAGCTGCGCGAGGGGCCCACGCAGGGCGTGCTCGTGGCCGCGCGGGGCGAGACCTACACCCTGCCGGAGATCAGCGCGTTCGTGCTGCGGGAGGTCCGTCGCATCGCGGAGGAGCACCTCGGACAGGGGGTGGCGCGCGCGGTCATCACCGTCCCGGCGAACTTCAACGAGCTGCAGCGGAGCGCGACCAAGGCGGCGGGGCGGGTGGCCGGCCTCGACGTGCTCCGCATCCTCAACGAGCCCACCGCCGCGGCGCTGGCGTACGGCTACGGCAAGGGCTCGCGCGAGCGCATCGCGGTCTTCGATCTCGGCGGCGGCACCTTCGACATCACGATCCTCGAGCTGGCGGGCGACGTCTTCGAGGTGCTCAGCACCGCGGGCGACACGTTCCTCGGCGGCGACGACATCGATCTGCTCGTGGCGGAGAAGATGGCCGACGCGTTCCTCGAGCATCACCGCTTCGATCCGCGCCAGGACCCACAGGCCTTCGAGCGGCTGCGCGCCGCCTCGGAGTGGGCGAAGTGCCAGCTGTCGACCGAGGAGGAGGTGCAGCTCCGCGTCGAGGAGCTGGCCTACGGGGAGGGCGGCGCGTCGCTCGACCTGACCTTCGGCTTCAAGCGGAGCGCGCTCGAGCGCCTCGCCCGGCCGCTCATCGGGCGCGCGTTCGACGTGTGCGAGGACGCCATGCGGGTGGCGGGCATCCGCCCCACGCAGCTCGACAACGTCATCCTGGTCGGCGGCTCGACGCGCATGCCGCTCGTCCGGGCGATGGTCGCCGACTACTTCGGCAAGGAGCCCCTGGCCACGATCGATCCGGACCTGGTCGTGGCGCACGGCGCGGCGCTGCAGGCCGCGGCGCTCGCGCCGGACCGCCCGTCGGCCGCGCCCAAGGCGCTCGCCAAGGTCGCGCTGAAGAAGGTCTCGCTCCAGGACCTGAAGGCGAAGAACGCGCGGCGCGAGGAGCTGCGCGAGGAGGCCGCGCAGGCGCGCCCCGCGCAGCCCGCGTTCCAGCCGCCCCGCCCCGTCGCGCCGCCCCCTCCGGCGGTCCCCATGTGGGACGAGATGGACGAGCTGCCGACGCGCATCGCGTCTGCGCAGCAGCGCCCGACCTCGGAGCAGGCGTCGGAGGAGCTGTCCGACGAGCGGACGACCGCCGCGAGCGCCCCGGACGGCGACGACGCGCCCACGAGGGTGGGCGAGCGCCCCATCGCGGACGACGGGACCCATCAGCCGACCGCGCACGCCACGAGCGGCTACGACCAGCGCGCCGCCCGCGCCTCGAAGCCTCCGCCGGCTCCGACCGCGCGCGGCACCGGCCAGGTCCCGGTGGGCCAGGTCAAGCTGGCCAAGGCGCCCGTGCCCCCCAAGGCGATGCCTCCGCGTGAGGCCCCGCCCCCCGAGGGCGTCCCGATGGCGCAGGTTCCCTTGCGAAAGGCCGGCCCTCCGGCCGCGCCACCCGCGCCCCCGCCGGCCGCGCCACCCGCGCCTCCGGCCGCCGCCGCGCCGCCTCCGCCACCGCCGACGCCTCCGGCCGCGCAGCCTCCGCGGCGTCGCGCGCGCAACGCGCCGGGGGGGAGCACCCTCGGGTTCGGCTCCGGGGGCCTGCCCGTCCCGGACTTCGCCCGCGAAGAGCCGCCGCCGCCGCCGCCGATCGATCCGGTCGCGCCCGCCGCCCCCGCGACGCCTGGCGCCCACGCGCCCGGGCTCCCGCCCGCGGCCGCGCAGCCGGCTCCGCAGCCGGTCGCGCCGCAGCCCGCCGCGCCGCCGCCGCTCCTGCTCGACGTGACCCCGCACACGCTCGGCATCGAGACGGTCGGCGGCTACTGCGAGGGTGTGATCGGCCGGAACGCCGCCATCCCGGTGGAGCAGACGCGTGTCTTCAGCACCGGGTCGGATGGGCAGGACTCCGTCTCGGTCCGCATCGTCCAGGGCGAGTCCCGGCGCCTCGACGAGAACCAGCCGCTCGGTCAGGTGGATCTCACCGGCCTGCGGCAGGCCGCGCGCGGTGAGGTGAAGATCGAGGTCACCTTCTTGATGGACGCGGACGGAACGCTCGGCGTGCGCGCGCTCGACCAGGAGACGGGCCGCCAGCAGACCATCCGCATCAACCTGCTCGGCGGCGTCTCCGAGGACGAGATCCATCGCATGCAGGCGCGGCAGCAGCAGCTGATGGGCTGAGCGTGGGCGATCGACTCGACCAGCTCGACTACTACACGCTCCTGTCCATCGAGCCGGGGGCGAGCGCCGACGCGATCCGCGACGCGTTCCACGTCTTCGCGCGTCGCTACCATCCGGACCGCTTCGCGGCGGCGCCCCCCGAGAAGCGCAGCCGCGCGGCCGAGATCTATCGCCGCGGCGCGGAGGGATACCGGGTGTTGCTCGATCCGCAGGCGCGCACCGCGTACGACGAGGGGCTGCAGCGCGGCCAGCTCCGCTTCGACAGGGCAGCGCCCAACCGCGACAGCTTCCGGCCGACCTCGACGAACCGCCTCACCGTGAAGTCGCCCAGGGCGCGCCCCTTCGCGACGAAGGCGTCTCAGGCGATCAAGAAGGGCGACTACCAGACGGCGAAGCTGAACCTCCGCATGGCCCTCCAGCACGAGCCCGACAACGCCCTGCTCAAGGCACGCCTGGAGGACGTCGAGCAGCGCCTCGCCAAGCCGTGACGCGTGGCTCGGCGGGCTGCGGCGCCATTCTCCTTCTACGAGTCGGATCTCTGCACTAGCCCCAAATCCAGCGCCTCGTCCCACGATGCGCCTGTATTCGGGACTAGAAGCGCCGCAGGCGCGTCGTTTTCGGGTGAAGCGAAGGCGGCTTTGCCGCCGCAGCGAGGGGCTTTTGCGAAAAGCCCCTGACTAGAATTGCTAGGCTCGGAGCAAGCGCGAAGCGCTTGATTCGGGACTAGCAGTGTCCGGCAAAGATGACTGCGCGCGCCTCGCCGGCGGGACGGCGCGCCCAGCGCGCCGAGTCGCTCCTCCGAAATGCTTCAGCACCTCGTCGTCGGCCCGGCGCGCTGGACACGCCGTCGCGCTCGGCGATGCATCGCGCGCATCTTCGCCGGACCCTGCTAGCATCCGCGCATGAGCCGAAACGCCTCGCTGGTGCGCGAGACGAAAGAGACGAAGATCGAAGTGTCCCTCGACGTCGACGGGACCGGCGCGCACGACGTCCAGACCCCGATCGGGTTCCTCACCCACATGGTGGAGCAGCTCGCCCGCCATGGCGCGCTGGACCTGCGGGTCCGCGCCGAGGGTGACACTCACATCGACGGGCACCACGTCACCGAGGATCTGGCCATCACGCTCGGCAAGGCGCTCGCCGACGCCCTGGGCGAGAAGCTCGGCATCCGGCGCTACGGCTCGGCCACGCTGCCCATGGACGAGGCGCGGGTCACCGTGGCCCTCGATCTCTCGGGCCGCACGTTCTTCGTGTGGGACTGCGAGATGCCCAAGGCGAAGGTGGGCGAGTTCGACACCGAGCTGGCCGAGGTCTTCTTCGAGGGCTTCGCGCGCGGCGCCCAGATGAACCTGCACGTCGTCAAGCACGCGGGTGACAACCTCCATCACATCATCGAGGTCACCTTCAAGGCCTTCGCCCGCGCGCTGCGTGACGCGACCGAGCACGACCCGCGGTCCGCCGGGGTGCCGTCGACCAAGGGCACGTTGACCGAATGAAGCGCGTCGTCCTGGTCGACACGTCGATGGGCAACCTCCGGAGCGTCGCGCGCGCCCTCGATCGCGCCGGGGCCGAGATCACGCTCAGCGCCGACCCCGAGGCCGTGAGGGGCGCCGACCGCGTCGTCGTACCGGGGCAAGGACACTTCCGTGACTGCGCCAAGGCGCTCGCCGGCGGGCTCGGCGAGGCGCTCCGCGCGCACGTCGACGCCGGGCGGCCGTATCTCGGGATCTGTCTCGGCATGCAGATCCTCTTCGAGCGCAGCGAGGAGGCGGAGGACGTGGCCGGCCTCGGCCTGTTCCCCGGGGCCGTGCGCCGCTTCGCGGACGACCTCGTCGATACGGATGGGCGCGCGCTGAAGGTGCCGCACATGGGGTGGAACGTCGTGCGCGGCGCGCACCCGCTCCTGGACCCCGAGGCGTGGCTCTACTTCGTGCACTCGTACCACTGCGTGCCCGCCGACCCGTCGCTGACCGTGGGGACCGCCGAGTACGGCGCGCCGTTCTGTGCGGCGATCGCGAAGGACAACGTGTTCGCGTGCCAGTTTCACCCCGAGAAGAGCCAGCGCGCGGGAGCGCGGGTGCTCGAACGATTCCTGGAGGACGCGTGGAGCTGATCCCTGCCATCGATCTGCTCGGCGGCGCCGTGGTGCGGCTCCACAAGGGCGACTACGACGCGGCGAAGGTGTACTCGGACGATCCCGTGGCGCAGGCGCGGGCGTTCGCGGCCGCGGGCGCGTCGCGCATCCACGTCGTCGATCTGGACGGCGCGCGGAGCGGCGAGCCGGCCCACCTCGAGGTGATCCAGTCCATCCTCGGCGCGGTGTCGGTCCGCGTGCAGGTGGGCGGCGGCATCCGGACGCGCGAGAGCGCCGAGCGCTGGCTCGAGGCGGGGGCCGAGCGCGTCGTGCTCGGCACCGTGGCCGTGAAGGATCCCGCGCTGACCGAGGCGCTCTGCAAGGCGCACCCCGGCGGCGTCGTCGTGGCCATCGACGCGCGCGGAGACGAGGTCGCGGTGGAGGGCTGGCGCGAGGGCACCGATCGGACGGTGCGGGAGCTGGCCGAGCAGGTGGACGCGTGGGGCGCGGCCGCCATCCTCTACACCGACATCGAGCGCGACGGCACGGGGCACGGACCCGCCGTGGAGCGCACGGCGGCGTTGCAAGAAGGCCTGCGCGCGACCGTGATCGCGTCCGGGGGCATCGGCGGGCTGCTGCACCTGACGCAGCTCTACGAGGCCGGCGTGCAGGCGGCCGTGTGCGGGCGCGCGCTCTACGAGGAGCGGTTCACGCTCGAGGCCGCGATCGCCGCGTGCGGAGGCATCGCCTGATGCTCGCGCGCCGCATCGTCCCGTGCCTCGACGTCAAGGCGGGCAGGGTGGTCAAGGGGGTCCAGTTCGTCGGGCTGCGCGACGCGGGAGATCCGGTGGAGTGCGCCATCCGCTACGACCGCGAGGGCGCCGACGAGATCACCTTCCTCGACATCACCGCGTCGAGCGACGAGCGGCCGATCATCCTCGACGTGGTCGAGCGCACCGCGGCCGAGATCGCCGTGCCGCTCACCGTCGGGGGCGGCGTGCGGGAGCGCCGCGACGTCCGCGACCTGCTCCACGCCGGGGCGGACAAGGTCTCGATGAACACCGCCGCCGTGCGCGACCCCAGCTTCGTGGCGCGCATGGCCGACGGGTACGGCTCGCAGGCCATCGTGGTCGCGATCGACGCGCGGCGTCGCGAGGGCGGCGGCTTCGAGGTGCACACCCACGGCGGCCGGCGCGGCACGGGGCTCGACGCCGTCGAGTGGGCACGCAAGGTGGCGGAGCTGGGCGCGGGCGAGATCCTCCTGACCAGCATGGACCGCGACGGGACGCGCGACGGCTACGACCTGGCGCTGACCCGCGCGGTGGCGGACGCGGTCTCGGTCCCCGTCATCGCGTCGGGCGGGGTCGGCGGCCCGGAGCACGTGCGCGCGGGGCTGGTGGAGGGTGGCGCCGACGCCGCGCTCGCCGCCTCCATCTTTCACGATGGAGAGTTCACGATCGGGCAGGTGAAGGGGTACCTTGCGGCGCGGGGCGTCCCCGTGCGCCCCGTCGACGGCGAGCCCCTCGCCAGAGAGCCGGTCGAGGACGAGAAGGACGACGATTGAGCGAGCTGCTCGGCATCACGGTGGGCGAACTGGTCGCGACGATGAAGGAGCGCCGCGTGCGCATCCCGTCGGAGATCGGCGCCTTCATCGCGCTGGAGGTGTGCGAAGCCCTCGAGGACGGACCGGCTCCCGTGCGCTCGTCGGACGTGCGCATCGCGGATGACGGCGCCATCGGCGTCTTCGCTCCGCCGGGCAGCGCCAGCAGCGACGAGGCGGCGCGCGCGGTCGTGGCCATGCTCGGCTCGCTGCTGGTGGCCGCGGGGACGGGGGTGCCGAAGGTCCTCGTCCAGCTGCTCGAGGACGGGCCCACGTCGGGCCGCTGGGATCTCTCGAGCCTCCGCGACGACCTCGAGGCGTCGCTCGTGCCGCTGAACCGGGCCGCCGCGCGTCGCGTGCTCGCCCGGATGCTGCGCGAAGCCCAGAAGCCGCGGTCCGTCGCCCCGAGCAGCCGCCCGGCCCCGCGCGACGCGACGCTCGACGCGCAGCTCGACGATCTCCTCGGCCCGGACGAGCCCGAGCCCGCGGTCGACGAACCGGACGCCGCGCGCGATCTGGACGCGGAGCTCGACGCGACCATCGACGAGCTCGGCGCGCCCTCGACGGCCGAGATCGAGGCGGCGCGCCGGCCGCCCTCGGAGCGGCCCGTCCCCGAGGACGACGTCACCCTGGCCGACGACACCTTCGCGAGCGCCGGCCCCTCGGAGGACGACCGGACGATCGCCAACGACGAGCCCGCGCCGGTGTCCGCGCCCCCGCGTCGCCCTCAGCGCGAGGTCGACACGCTCACCACCGGGCTGGACGAGTCCCCGAGGCGCGCGAGCCTGGTCCCCTGGGTCCTCGCCGCCCTGGCCATCCTCGCCGCCACCGCGGCCGGGCTCGCCCTCATGCGACCGGATCTGGTCGACGCGGCGCTCGGCCGCCCGCCCGCGCCGGTGGATCCCGGGCCGACCGAAGAGGACCGCGAGCGCATGCTGCGCGAGCACCGCGGCCGGTTCGGCACGCTCTCCGTCGAGGTGCAGCCCGCCCGGGCGCAGGTGTTGATGCTCGTCGGCGAGGGGCCGGCCACGGCCGAGGAGCTGCCGCTCGGCATGGCGCTCGAATTCGTCGCGATCGCGGATGGGCGCACGCCGACGCGCGCCGTGCTGCCGGCCGACGCGTCGTGGGAGGAGACCGAGGCCGGCCACCGCTACGAGCTCGCGATGCAGACCGGCGACGCGCCGATGGCGCCCGAAGAGCTCGCGCTCGGCGAGACGCGGCTGCCGCAGGACGTCGGCGCCCCGACCGGCGCGCTCGGCTCGGTCCGCGTGATCACCAACCCGCCCGGCGCGAAGGTCTACGTGCTCGTGGGCTTCGCGCCCTCGGTCGTGGTGGAGAACGTCCGCACGGACGCACCGATCGAGCTGCTCGTCTATCACGAAGGTCACCCGGTGCTGCGACACACGATCGCGCCGGAGGACTGGGAAGAGAACGAGGACGGGAGCAAGCGCGCGAGCGCCTCGCTGGCGCTGGAGGGCGTCGACGAGGGCGACGAAGGCTGACGGAACCTGGCGCCGCGGCGCCTGTCTCAGCGGGGTGGCCGACCCCTTCGCCCCCCGACCGCCCTGGCGGGCCCTCGCCGCGCTCTCCCTCGGCGTGGCGCTCTTCGCGGGCGTGCTGACCTGGAGGACCGTCGCGGCGCGCATGCCGGGCGAGCGCTTCGTGGGGCGCCCGCCCGCCTCCGCGGACGAGCGACGGTGCGCGACCGCGCTCCGCCGCGACGTGGAGGCGCTCGTCGCGATGGGGGAGCGGAGCGCGCGTCGGCCGGCCGCGCTCGCGGCGGCGCGGGATCACCTCTCGCGCCGTGTGTGGGAGCTCGGCCTCGAGCCGCGACTCGACACCTACACGTGGGAGGGCGCTCGCTACGACAACGTGCTCGCCGGCCCGCGCGACGGCGGCGTCCTCATCGGCGCCCACTATGACAGCGCCCCCGGCTCGCCGGGCGGCAACGACGACGCGAGCGGCGTCGCGGTCGTGCTGGCGCTCGCGGCCCGGTCGAGGGGCGCGCCCGGCCCCGTGCGCTACGCGCTCTTCGTCAACGAGGAGCCGCCGCGCTTTCGCACCGCCGGCATGGGCAGCCGCGTCTTGGCGGCCCGGCTGGCGCGCGAGGGGCGGCTGCCGGACGCGATGATCGCCCTCGACAGCCTCGGCCACTACAGCGCCGAGGAGGGCACGCAGCGCTACGCGACCTTCGCGCAGTCGCTCGCGTTCGGGACCCGCGGCGACTACGTCGCGTTCGTCGGGGACGACGCGTCGGAGGCGCTGCTCCGGCGATCCGTCGGCGCCTTTCGCGCGGTGGCGAGGATCCCCTCCGAGGGCGCGGTGCTCTCACGGCGCACGCAGGGGGCCGGCTGGTCCGACCATGAATCGTTCTGGCTTCAGGGCGTCCCGGCCATCCTCGTGACCGACACCGCGGCCTTCCGCGACGCGCGCTACCACACGCCCCGGGACGACGGCTCGCAGATCGACTACGTCGCGCTCGCTCGCGTGGTGGACGGCCTCGAGGCGGTCGTCCGGTCCCTCAGCGAGTGACGCGGAGGCGCTGCACGAGCCAGTCGTCGCCCGCCTTGTGGAGCGTCCACTCCGCGGTGGCCATGCCGGTCCGCGTCCCGAGCAACCGGAGCGTCACGCGGGCCTCGCGATCCTCCACCTCGATCGCGGTCGACAGCGCGCGGAGGGAGTCGCCCATGAAGCGCGAGAGCGCGCGCTGACGTCGCTCGGCCAGCTCGGCCTCGTCGCCGGCGTCGAAGCGTCGGGACTCGCCCAGGGCGCTGAGCTCGAGCGACTGACGCTCGAGATCCACCCAGCGATCGGTGGCCGCGGCGACGCGCGCCGGCTCGAGCCGACCCGTCACGTCCTCGACGAACGCCTCGAGCCGCTCCTCGTCGGTGATCACGAGCGCGTCGTAGAGCACGAGCGCAACCATCGCCGCGCCCACCCCGAGCCAACCGCGCTTCGTCACGTGTAAAGCATGACACGTGCTTGAAAGCGCGAAAGCGGCGTCGATATCTCCGTACGTGGGAGGAACGGCCGTGACCGAGCGCATCTTGCGCGGAGACTCGAGGCTGCCGCTGACGGCGGCCGTGGCCGTGTCCCTCGGGGTCGCGACCGCCGCCCTCTGCAGCGTCACCCTCGCGTGGTGCTTCGAGGGCGTGGACCTGGCGTCGCGCGCGTTGAGCCGCGGGGACTCGGTCTGGACGGCGGCCCCCCTCTGCGCGGGCCTCGTGGTGGCGTTGGTCGCCGCGCGGCACGCGCGCGCGGCCGCCCTGGACGTCCCCGCGCTCGAGATGGCGGTGATCCCGCTCGCGATGGTGCTGTCGCTCGCGCTGCCGCCCTTCGTGATGGCGTGGACGGGTCGGCCGCTCCACCCCGGCTGCAGCGCGTGCAGCATGACGGCGCCCACCACCCTCGTCGGCATGGCGTTCGTCATGGGGGTCTGGGTGACCGGCGCGGTGGCCGGCCTCCGGGTCGTGCTGCGCGAGCTCTCCCTGGAGCGCGCCATCGGGGCGGCGCCCGTCGCGTGGCGGCAGGTGGGCCTCTGGTGGGCGGCGCTGGGCATCCCGCTGGCCCTCTTCGCGGAGCTCTGGACGCCGCTCGGGTTCTCTCGCGTGGCGGGCTGGGGGCTGCTCTCGCTGGGTCTGACCACGACGCTCGTCGCCACCTGCGCCGAGAACGCGCTCGTGGCCTGGCTGGCCAGAGTGGCGGCCGGTCACGTGGAGGGCTGGAGCATCGAGCCCGCGCCGACGGCGCTCGCCGCGAACGAGGCGCTGCCGGCCGTGCTCCCGTTCACCCCCCGCGACGCGGTCCTCTATCTGCACGGCGAGGGCGCGCGAGGCCCGTTCCGCTCGCAGCCCCAGCGCGTCCCGGTGGCCGTCGTCCCCTCGAAGCTCGACGTCTCCTGAGCGAGCTGGCCCGAGCGAGTTGGCCCGAGAGATCGGTCCGTCAGCGCTTGCGCACCATGAACAGCCCGTCGCCGATCGGGACCATGCTGGCGTCGATCCGCGCGTCTCGCCCCACCTTCTCGTTGAGCGCGCGCAGGGCCACGGTCGCGTCCGACTCGTCCTCGGGGCGGATCACCGCGCCGCCCCAGAGCACGTTGTCGATCATCATGACGCCGCCCGGGCGAAGCAGCTCGAGGCACGCCTCGTAGTAGCGGTCGTAGCGCGGCTTGTCGGCGTCGATGAAGGCGTAGTCGAAGGTCCCCGCGCCGCCCTCGGCGAGCAGCGCGTCGAGGCTCTCGCCGGCCGGTCCGACGCGGGACTCCACCTTGTCGGCGACGCCGGCCCGCTCCCAGAAGGTGCGCGCCGTGCTCAGGTACTCCGCGCTCAGATCGCAGCAGACCAGCGCGCCGTCCTCGGGCATCGCGAGCGCGACCGCGAGGGCCGAGTAGCCGGTGAAGGTGCCCACCTCGACGCCGCGCCGGGCGCCGATCAACTTCACGATCCACGCCATGAAGGCGCCTTGCTCGGGCCCGATCTGCATCACGGCGTTGTCGCGCGCGGCGGTCTCGGAGCGCAGCTCCGCGAGGACGGGGTGCTCGTCCACGGAGACGTCGACGAGGTACGCGTGCAGCGCGTCGGTCATCGGTAGGGTTCGGTTGGCCATCGCTCAGCTCCTCGCTTCTTCGACCGCGGCCTCGACCTCGCCCCGGATCTCGCCGAGCCGCTGGTCGCTCTCCGCCTCGAAGCGGAGGACGAGCACGGGCTGGGTGTTGCTCGCCCGGACCAGGCCCCATCCGCCTTCGAAGAGGATGCGCGCCCCGTCCACCGTGATGACGTCGTTCGTCTGCGCGAAGCGGGCCTTGATGCGCTCGACGACGTCGAACTTCTGATCGTCGGGGCACTCGACCCGGATCTCCGGGGTCGAGAAGGTCTGCGGCACGTCCGCGAGCAGCTCGTGGAGCGGCCTCCCTTCGGCCGCGAGGATCTCCAGGAGGCGGAGGGTCGCGTAGACCGCGTCGTCGAACCCGAAGAACCGATCGGCGAAGAACACGTGGCCGCTCATCTCGCCCGCGAGCAGCGCGCCCTCCTCCTTCATCTTCGCCTTGATGAGCGAGTGGCCGGTCTTCCAGAGGATGGGCCGGCCGCCGTGCTTGGCGATGTCGTCATAGAGGGTCTGGCTGCACTTCACCTCGCCGAGGATGGCGGCGCCGGGGCGCTCCTTCAGCAGGTAGCGCGAGAGCAGGATGAGCAGCCGGTCGCCGAAGAGCTGCTCGCCGCGCGCGTCGATCACGCCGATGCGATCTCCGTCACCGTCGTACGCGATCCCGACGTCGTGACCGCGCTCGAGCACCGCGGCGCGCAGCATCTCGAGGTTGTGCGGCTCCGACGGGTCGGGGTGGTGGACCGGGAAGCGCCCGTCCGGCTCGCAGAGGAGCGCCTCGGGCTCGATCCCGGCCGCGCGCAGGGCCGCCAGGGCGGTGGGCCCCGCGGCGCCGTTGCCCGCGTCGATGGCCACGGAGAGGTCGGTCCGCGCGAGCTTCACGTTGCCGCGGATGAACCCCTCGTAGGCGGGGAGCACGTCGACCTGCTGCACGCGCCCGCCCGGGGCTTTGACGAAGTCGCGGCGCTCGATGAGCGTGCGGAGCGAGCGGATGTCGTCGCCGCTCAGCGTCGCGTGGCCGCTCATCATCTTGAAGCCGTTGTCTTCGGGGGGGTTGTGGCTGCCGGTGATCTGGACGCCGCCGTCGAGGTCCTCGTGGAAGACCGAGAAGTACATCAGCGGTGTCGGCACCACGCCGATGTCGACGAGGGTGAGGCCTGCCTCGAGCAGCCCCGCGGTGAGCGCCTCGAAGAGCCGGGGCGAGCTGAGCCGGCAGTCGCGCCCGACGGCGACGCGGCGCCCTCCGCGGCGTGACCAGAAGGTGCCGAGCGCGCGCCCGAGGTCGCGGGCCAGCGCGTCGGTCAGGTCGCGGTCGGCGACGCCTCGGATGTCGTACTCGCGAAAGACGTGGGGGTTCGGAATCGTCATCGCGCCGGTTGTCGCGCAGCCGGGGCGGCGGCGCAAGCGCGTCAGCACGCCCGTCAGAGCGCGTCCGGGTCGACGCCCAGCTCGCGCAGCTTCGCGGCCAGCCGCTCCGCGCGGCGGCTCTCCTCCTCGGCGCGGCGGCTCTCCTCCTCGGCGCGGCCGATCGCGTCATCCACCATGCCGGTGAGCCGATCGATCAGCTCTCGCGCGTGCGGCAAGGGCGCCACGCCGGCGAAGAACCGCAGCTGGCCCTCGTCCAGACCCAGCTCGAGCTCGAGCACGGTGGACGCCCAGCGCCCGCCCTGCGGCATGATGGGCTCGTAGGTGCGGCCGTCCGGCGGGCTGAGGCGATGCCCGCTGATGCGGCGCGCGAGGGGCTCGAACACGAAGTACTCGGGCACGCCCAGGCGCGCGAGCTTCTCCACCTGGTCGCGGGTGTCCTTCAGCCGGTTCCCCGCCACGTGGATCTCGAGCACGAAGTCGAGCCCCTGGCCCTCCTCCGCGACGACCCAGCTCATCCGTTCGTGCTTGGAGACGTCGAGGACCGCGATCAGGTCGGGCGCGAAGACGCGCTCGTCGGGGTAGTAGACGGGCAGCTCGGAGGCGATGTAGACGCTCCGACCGCGACGGGAGAACCAGTCGTCGAGCGCCTCGCGCGCGCGGTTCTTCGGGATCGAGTGCGGATCGCCCTCCGGTGGCGCGGCGCGCGGGAGCTCCGACGGGAGCGAGGCCACGACCCGACGCCGCTGCTCGGGCGTCATCGCGGCCCACACCTCCATCGAGGGGGCGCGCGGGTCGTCCGGATCGATCTCGTAGGGGGCGCCCATCGACGTCCCCAGGATAGCACTCGCGGTCCGAACAGCCGCTCAGAGCGCTTCGGGCTTGGCCACCTTCAGCGCTTCGACGATCTTCTTGACGTCCTGGGCGCGCTCTCTCGGCATGACCAGCAAGGCGTCTTCCGTGTCCACGACGACCATGTCCTCGAGCCCGATCAGCGCCACCACCTTGCCGGCGGGCGCCTTCACGTAGCACCCCTTGCTGTCGACCAGGATCGCGTCCTCGGGGGCGACGTTGGCGCCTTCGCCCTCGGCGGAGAGCTCCCACGCGCTCGCGAAGCTGCCGAGATCGCTCCAGCCGAAGTCGGCGGGCACGACCGCGACCTCGTTCACCTTCTCCATCACGCCGTGGTCGATCGAGACCGAGGGGAGGGTGGGGAAGAGCTCTCGCACGACGGCTCCCTCGTCCTCGAGCGCGGCGGCCCGGAAGCGGTCGAGGGCCTCACCGAGGCCGGGGAGGTGCGCGTGGATCGCCTCGAGCATCTCGCCCGCGCGGAAGAAGAACATGCCGCTGTTCCAGAGGAAGCTGCCCGCGGCGAGGAACTGCTCGGCGCGCTGACGGTTCGGCTTCTCGACGAAGCGGCGCGCCCGGTAGACCTCCTCCGCGATCGGCTCGCCCATCTCGATGTAGCCGTACCCGGTCTCGGGGCGGCTCGGGCGGATGCCGACCGTCACCACGCCGCCGTCCTTCGCCGCTTCCACCGCGAGCTTCAGGACCCGCGCGTACTCGGCCTCGTCGCCGATGTGATGGTCGGCGGGGAGCACGACGCACACCGCGTCCGGGTCCTGGCGCGCGACCCGCGTGGCCGCCCAGCCGATGCACGGGGCGGTGTTCCGACCGACGGGCTCGGCGAGCACGTTCTCCTCCGGGAGCTGCCAGAGCTGCTCTCGGGTGGGCGCGGCGAGCCGCTCGCTCGTCACCACCAGCACGTCCTCGGGGCGGGTGACCTGGGTCGCCCGGCGCACCGTGGCCGCGAGCAGCGACTCCTCACCGCCCGCGAGGGGCAAGAGCTGCTTCGGGCGTCCGGCCCGCGACAAGGGCCAGAAGCGGGTGCCGGAGCCCCCCGCCATCACGATGGTGAATGCGCGCGTCACTTCAATCTCCCGCGAAGAGCGGCCAGAGCACGAGGCCCGCGCCCAGCGGTACCAGATACAGGGCAAAAAGCCAGAACCGCCCCTGATTGACGATGTGACGCAGCCAGAGCAGCGCGAGGTAGCCCACGACGAGCGCGACCACGCCGCCCACGACGGCGCCGATGCCCAGCGCCCGGATCTCGTCGAGGTGTCGCAGGGACAGGAGGGTGGCGCCCGCCACCGCGGGCAGCGAGAGGAGGAACGAGAAGCGGAACGCGGCGGGCCCGCTGAGCCCGAGCAGCATGCCGACGGCGATGGTGGTGCCGCTGCGGCTCAGGCCAGGCATCACCGCCAGGCCCTGGGCGAGCCCGACGAGGAGCGCGAGCTTCAACGGCAGGATGGTCCGCTCTCCGCCGCCGCGCCGCGTGCTCAGCACCATCACCGCGGATCCGAGGAGGCACAGCCCCACGATCCACGGGACGCGCCCGAAGGCCTCGACGTGCTCCTCGAGCCCCAGCCCGATCACGGCCGTGGGCACCGACGCCAGCAGGATTCCGGCCACGAGCTGACCCTGCTCGGTCTCCATCCAGGCCTTCGGATCCCGCAGCCCGCCCAGGCTCTTCAAGAGCTCGAGCACGTCCTGGCGGAAGAGCGCGATCGTCGCGATCAGCGTGCCGAAGTGGAGCAGGACCACCATCGACAGCGGCATGTCGTCGCTGATGCCGAAGAGCATCGCGCCCAGCGAGACGTGTCCGCTGCTCGAGACGGGCAGGAACTCGGTCGCGCCCTGGACCGCGCCGAGCACGGCGGCGGTCCCTACGTCGATGGGTCCGGGCATCGGCGCGAGAAGCTAGCACCCGGTGCCCTTAAGGAAAGCGCCCGCTACTGGATGCGCGCGCTGATCTGCACCGCCTGGTTCCAGGCCTCTCCGCGGCCGGAGCGCCGCTCCTCCTCGAACAGCGCGGGGATCGCGCCCGCGAGGCAGGGCTCGAAGCCGCTCTCCGCCGTCGTCGTCTGGCTCACCTCGAGCTCGGGCTCGTAGACGTCGTAGCTGCCCATGTCGCGGAGCCGGGTCGCGTAGCGGATCACCAGCTCCGCGGACGCGCTGCGGTCGTGGCGCTCGTCCCAGTCGGAGATGAAGCACTCGGCGATCGCGCGCTGCCCCTCCTCGGACGCGAGCCGCTCCCGGATGGCGGTGTGGCTGGTCATCTCGCGGCCCTCGAGGTCGGGCATCTGCACGGAGACCTGCACCGCGTCGACCGTGGGGCGGCTCTGCTCGCCGGTGAAGAAGCGCTCGGCCGGCTCGTCGCCATCGAAGGTCGTGATGTCGAGGCCCTCGTAGCGCAGGCGCGCCAGCGCGCGGCGCACGGCGACCCGGCCGGGGTAGCCGGGCACCGTCGAGCGGAAGCAGTGGTCGGCGGTGCGGGCGCCGCGCTCGCGCGCCTCGGCGTCGCGGGCCGTGCGCAAGATCAGCTCCGCCGCGCCGCAGGCGATGTCCGGAGGCACGGGGGCGTCCTGCTCGCGGAACCGGTCGAAGGAGATCTGGTAGGTGTCGATGGCGCCCTCCCAGTCTCCGGCCTCCGCCTGCGCCTCCGCGGCCGCCGCGAGCACCTCCGCCGCCACCGACGTGATCCGGTACTGGCAGCGGTGCTCGACGCAGATCTGATCGCTCGTGCAATCGTCTCGCCCGCTGCAGGTGGAGCCCGCGGCGGGGCGCCGCGACGCTTGCGCGCGCTGCCCGCGGTCGTCGACCGGTGCGGGCCCCTCGCCCGTGCCCTCGTCGCCACGCTCCTCGGCTGCGGGCTCCTCCGCGCCGAGCGGCTCGGCCTTGGGGCGGCAGCCGGCGATGAGGCAGAGCGAGGCGAGCGCGAGGATCCAGCGTGAGCTCATGGCGGCGAACGCTACTCAGACTGGGCGTCGGACGCCAGCGCCAAGCCGATCGCCGGGTCCCCCGGGAGACGCCTCAGAAGACGACCTCGAGCCCGAGCGTCGCGTTGATGGAGTTGTTGTTCGGGACGCCCACGCGCCCGTAGCGGAAGCTCGGGAACTCGTGGTGCACGAACGCGCCGGCGAGGACCAGGCGGAAGCTCTGGAAGGGGCCGAGCGAGGCCCCCTCGCTGCCCGGCGTCACGGTCCAGATCAGCTGCGCGCCGGCCAGGTAGCTCTCCATGTCGCTCAGCTCGCGGTCGCCCGTGAAGTACTGGCCGCGTGGACGCAGCGCGTAGTCGTCCGAGAAGAACGCGGCCGCGCCCTGTCGGTAGTAGCGGCCGCGGACCCGGAAGCGCAGCGCGCCGTCGATCGACTGCTCGTAGGCCAGCTCCGCGGTGATCGAGCGGACGTCCCAGTTGTCCCGGTAGGCGCGGCCGCTGGCCTGCAACGCGCCGCTCAGGGGCTCGATCCAGAGTCGCGCCGCGAGCGCGCCCGCGTACCGGAACCGATGCTCCGGGTGGTTCTCCTGGGCCGCGGATCGGCCCAGCCAGACGGCGCGATAGGGGTTGCTCTGGAAGCCGTCGACGAGCTGCGCGGTGACGGTGGCCTGGGTCACGAAGATGGGCGCCCAGGCCTGGGTCCAGCTGCCCTGGAAGGTCTGGAGATCGATGTCCAGCGAGGCGCGATCGGTGTCGGTGTCGTCGAAGCAGCCCTCGCTCGAGTCGAGTCGCCGGCGCTCGACCGCCTCCTGGACGCGTGGCTGGTTGAGGTTGCACACCTGGTCGAAGCCGCGCGCGTAGCTGAGATCGAAGGTCGTGTTGCGCTCGAAGAGATCCGTGCGCGCGCCGACGGTGAAGCTGTGTGAGCGGTAGTCGTTCTCGAAGCCGTAGCTGTAGCTCGCGCGGAGGCTGCCGTACTGGCTGCGCGCCTGGAAGCCGCCCGTCACCACCGACCGGAAGTCCGTGAGGCTCGCGCTCGAGATCGCGTCCACGTCCGCGCTCGGCGCGTCGACGATGGCCACGCTCGCGCCGCTGACGATGTCGGCGTCATAGCTCACGTTGAGGGTCAGCTCGTCCGCGGGGTCGATCCGGAGGTTGGCCCGCGGGTTGATCACGAGCATCTCGAGCGGGCCGCCGAACTCGTAGAAGAGCGTCGAGTAGAGATCGAACTGACCCGCGTCCGCCGTCGCCACGCTCGGCGACGCGACCGCGCCTGCGAGGAGCGACGCGAGCAGGAGCGCGCGCTGGGCTCTCAGTTGCACCCGCAGCCGCCTCCGGTGACCGCGCCGGCGCCGTAGCTGCCCTCGCGGTTGGTCAAGACGTGCTCCTCCTGCGCCGCGGCGGTGCCCTCGGAGCCGAAGGTCATGGCCGGATCGGCGAGGTACTCGCGCTCCTCGGGCCTCACCATCACGCACCCGGAGGCGAGCACGAGCGCGAGGAGCACCAAGAGGAGCGCGCTAAAAGAAGACCGTGAATCCACCGGTGATCTCCTCGAGCGCGGTCACGCGATCTTCGTCGAAGAAGGCATAGCCGCGCGCTTCGATGCGGAAGGTGAGGCGGTAGCGGAAGCCGAAGCGCAGGCCGCCGCCGCCATAGAGGACGCCGACCATGCCGCTCTCGAAGAGGAACGTGTCCGCGTTCGGGTCGACGACCGCGAAGCCGCCTCCCACCGTGAAGAAGGGGACGACGGGGGACTCGGGCCAGATGTTGATGAGCGGGCCGCCCGACGCCATCAGCAGCCGCCCCGAGTCGCCGACCGAGCCGCCGAGGTTCAGCTCCAGCTCGAGCTCCGGCGCGAGGTTGAGGGCCGGGCGGACGGCCATGAACCCGTTGAAGAACCCGAGGATGCCGAACTGAACCGCGATCTCGCCGGTGGCCGAGGGCAGCGGCGGGGGCGCGAACACCTCCGGCAGGAATCGTCCGCCGGTCGCCTCCTCCTGCGAGACCTGGTGGTTGTAGACGGTGTCGCCATGGATCCAGGCGAACGTCCCGTCGGGCAGCTCGACCCGGAACCAGTAGCCGGTGCTCGCGCGCTGGGCGACGCGGAACACGTCCCCTCGCTCGGCGCTCCGTACCCGCTGGAAGCTGCCGCCCGGGCCGGAGCGGAGATCGGTCCGCTCGACGATCACCCGCGCGTAGACCCCCTGGGCCATCTCCTCCTCGCCCTCGGCCGCCTCGCCCTGCGCGAAGGCCACGCCGGAGGAGAGCAGCAGGGACACGGCGAGGGCCGCGAGAGATCGCGTCAAAGCGCGCCTCGGCTGATCCACTGCGCGATCATGTCGGCGCAGGGGTCCGACTCCGGGAAGATCTGCCGCGGGTGCGAGTCCAGGTTGGTCGGGCGCCGATAAAAGGCGCTCGAGAGCGGATCGGACTGCACGGTGGCGCGCACCTCTTCGAGGTTGAAGATGTAGTCCGCGCTGATGTCCCCTCCCACCACGACGCCATCCTCGCATACGGGAGGCGCGTCGGTGGTGTCCATCAACGTCAGCTGAGCGCGCTCGGCGTGGCAGCCGCTCTCGCCCGACTCGCCGCCCGCGCAGCTCTTGGCCGTGAGGATGTTCGGCTGGATCTCACAGTAGAAGAAGTCCTCGTCGAGCTGCAGATCCGGCGGCACGATGTTGTCGCCGAGGTCCACCGTGCCGCATGCGGCGAGGGCGCCACCCGAGAGGATCACGAGGACCGCCGCCCCAACGGCCGCGTAGAGGGAACACCGCATCACGCGCAAGAGTGCCAAAGCTCTCCTTCCAGGGTCAACGCGCCACGGTGCGCGGGGCGGTCGTTCTCGCCACCGCGGTCGATTCGGTCGGGCACCAGAGGGAGATTGAGCGAGCGCGGGCCGTCTCCTACTCTTCCGCGCAGAGGGGATGAACATGATTCCGAACAGATGGGTCGGGGTAGGGTTGGCGAGCGCGCTCGCGCTCGGGTGCGGAGGCGCGCAGGACGTCGGCGAGACGACCGGGGGGCCGCTCGAGGAGGCGCCGCCCGAGCCGGCGGGGCCGGTGTCGGCGAGCGGCACCGAGGAGGCGCGCGTCACGGTGGGCGAGGCCGGCGGGACGCTCTCGCTGACGAACGGGGCGCGGCTCGAGATCCCTCGGGGCGCGCTGGCCGGAGACACCGAGGTGGCGCTCCAGGTCGGCGCGGACGGACGCGCCTTCTCGGACGCCGAGCGTCAGCGCCCCCTCGGCCCCATGATCAACGTCAACCCCGCGATCCTCGCGATCGAGGGGACGGCGTTCACGGTCTCGATCCCCGAGCAGCCGCTGCCGAGCGGCTTCGAGCAGAGCGATCTCGCCTTCGCGATGGAGGAGGTCGACGCGGAGCAGCGCGCGATCGACACGCTGGGCACGCAGACCCGCTGGCAGTTCTATCCGGTCCGGGTCGAGAACGGCCGCTTCCGCGCAGAGATCGGGGGCCTGCCCGGGCACCGCCTGCAGTTCGGCGTGGCTCGTTGAACGTCTCTACGCCAGACGAGGTCGCGGCCCGCCTCGCGGGCGTCTCGCTCGACGCCGTGCAGCTCGTGCGCAGCGTCGAGGTGGTCGATCTGCACCTCGAGACCTTCATCCCGCCGCGCCTCTTCCGCTACGACCTGCACGCGCGCCACGACCGGCACTGGCTCGGGGGGCGCTTCTTCGGTCACCTCGACTTCCCGCGCGCGCTCGACGCGGGCCTGACCGGTGGCATGTGGTCCATCGCGACCAACATCGCGCGCGGGGCCGAGGGGCGATGGCGCGCGCTGAGGGACAACGTGCGCGGGCTTCGCGCGGCGCTCGAGGGGACGGGCGGCCGCTTCGAGGTCGTGCGGGATCACGCCGGCTACCGGGCGGCGCGCGAGCGAGGGGCGCACGCCGCGCTGATCTCGGTGCAGGGCGGCAACGCGCTCGAGGCCGCGCCCTCCGCCGCGGCGCTCGAGGACATCGTGCGCGTGACCGTGGTGCACCTGAGCAACTCGGTCTTCGGCGCCACCTCGAGCCCCGTCTCCTTCGGCCGGGCCGGGCTCACCGCCGCGGGGCGGCGACACGTGGAGGAGCTGAACGCGGCGCGCATCTTCGTCGATCTCTCCCACATCGATCGCCGCGGCTTCTGGGACGCGCTCGACGTGCACGCGCGCGACTTGCCGCCGATCGTCACGCACACCGGGCTGACCGGGGTCAAGGATCACTGGCGCAACATCGACGACGAACAGGCTCGCGCGATCGCCGATCGGGGCGGCGTGGTCGGGATCATGTTCGAGCCCAACTTCCTGCGCGCGCGCGGCATGCCGAACGACGCCTCGATGGTGGTCGCGCACCTCGAGCACCTGGTGAACGTGGCCGGAGAGGACGCGGCGGCCCTCGGCAGCGACTACGACGGCGCGATCACCCCGCCGCCCGATCTGCGCGACGGGTTCACGGCGTACTACCGCGTGGTGCAGCGACTGCTGGACGCGGGGTGGGCGGAGCCCCGGATCGAGAAGGTGCTCGGCGCGAGCTTCCTCCGCTCCTTCGCCGCGCTGCGGCCCTGAGCGGGCGCCGCCTCAGCGCTCGGCGATGCAGATGTCGAGCTCTCGCTGCGCGCGCGCGCCGATCGGGGGACAGGCGGTCGTGGCCGAGGCCCACCGGTCGCGGCACGTCGCGCAGGGCTGCGCCTCGAAGAGACAGTCGTCGAGCGCGAAACGCGCCCGCTCCATGCACAGCGTGTTGTCGATGATCTGGTCGGTGAAGCGCTCGTAGACCGCGTCGAAGCAGAGCGCCTCGATCTCGTTGAGCCGGTACGGCGGGCAGCCCTCGTCCGGCCAGGCGCCGCACGCGCAGAAGCGGGTGATGGGGATCTCGACGTTCTGGTGCCGCGCCCCCGCCCCCGACGGGGGAGGGCTGCTGCAGGCGGCGAGGCAGAGGCACGCGGCGATCGCCGCTCGAACGTCCATGTGCACGACCGACGAATACCGCAGTCTCGCCCCACATCGAAGCGCGTAATCCGTTTCGCACCGCGCGGCGAGCGCGTAAGCCGCTACGCGCTGTGGTGCCCCGAATTCACAGCGTGAATCACCGGCCTCGCCCTCGGTTCCGGCCACCTGGCCGAAATTGGTCCCGCGGCCCGTTGGTCCGCCCGTTGCTTTGCTTCCGGGCGTGGACGACCTCCCCGCGCTGCTGGAACGGACCGTCGCGATCGCCGAAGAGGCGGGCGCGCTCCTCCTCGAGGGGTTCCGTGGCGCGCCCGCCGTGGAGGCGAAGGGGGAGGGCGGGGACCTCGTCACGGCGTACGACCGACGCTGCGAGGCGCTGCTGCGGGACCGGCTCTCACCCCTCGTACCGGGCGCCCGCGTCGTCGGTGAGGAGGGCGGCGGCGAGCCGGGCGGGCTGGCGTGGTACGTCGACCCGATCGACGGCACGAACAACTTCGCCCACGGCCACCCCTGGTTCTGCCTCTCGATCGGCCTCTGGGACGGCGACGCGCCGCTCCTCGGTGTGGTGCACGCGCCGGCGATGCACCTGATGTACGCCGCGGCGTCGGGACTCGGCTGCCGGCGCAACGGCGCGCCCGCCCACGTCTCCAGCGCGACGTCACTGGACGAGGCGCTGATGGCCACGGGGTTCCCGCACGACCGCGCGCGCCGGCCGGACAACAACTACCGGCCCTTCGTCACCCTCGACGCCCGGAGCCACGGCGTCCGGCGCTGCGCGGCCGCGGCCCTCGAGCTCTCCATGGTCGCGGACGGCGCGTACGACGCCTTCTGGGACGCCGGGTTGAAGCCCTGGGACCTCGCGGCAGGCATCTTGCTCATCCAGGAAGCAGGCGGGCGCGTCACCGACTTCGCGGGCGCTCCCGTCCGGTTCGTCGACGCCCCACATCCGGGACAAATCGTGGCCACGAATGGCCCTCTACATCAGCCCCTGCAGGATGCGCTGGCGCACGCCCGTGCCTTGCCTCCGATCACACAGGTGACATAGTCGCGCCCGGTCCAGACCGGGTGGGGGGCGGCTGGCGCCAAGCCACGATCAGTGGCACAAGCCCGCCGCCGCCGGAAGGAAGCAGTTCCGATGGAGTCCAGCGAAGCCCAACCTCGAGCGTCCGTCAGCTCGACCGAAGAGAAGCGCACGCCGACGCGTGTGAACGGCTCTCGTAAGCCCGTCGATCCCGGTCGCAAGCTCAAGCAGACGATCTACCCGCCCGTGGTCGGGCAGGCGTTCTGGGCCACCGCGCAGGTGCGCGTGAAGATGTGGGACCGCGCGCTCCGTCGCCTCCGCGACGCGCAGGAGTCCACGCTGCTCCGCTTCGTTCGGCACGCGCAGGACACCGAGTACGGCAAGCGCTACGGCTTCGGCACCATCCGCCGCTACGAGGACTACCGCCAGCGCGTCCCGGTCGGCGACTACGACTCCTTCGCCCCGAGCATCGAGCGCATGCGCCGCGGCGAGCGCAACGTGCTCGTCCCCGAGCTCATCAAGTACTTCGGCAACAGCTCCGGCAGCTCCAACAAGGGCAAGTCGAAGTTCCTGCCCATCTCCGAGCGGCAGATCAAGTTCCAGCGCGGCAGCGCCGCCGACTCGCTCTACCGCTACCTCGTCTGGCGCGGCGAGAACGACTTCACGAGCGGCTTCACGCTCGGGCTCTTCCCGCCCACGACGATGAAGAAGGACGGGCCCACCTGGGTCACGACGAACCCGTCGCTCCAGTCGCTGAAGATGCCGGCCTTCGCCAAGCCCGCGCAGCTCCCGGACAAGGACATCCGCGAGATCGACGACTACGACGCGAAGCTCGAGCAGATCGTCGACCGCTACTTCGACTACGACATCCGCGCCGTCGCGGGCACCACCTGCTGGTTCTCGCTCCTCTTCGACAAGCTGCTCGAGAAGGCGCGCGACAAGGGCCGTCACGTCGACAGCGTCAGCGAGATCTGGCCGAACCTCCGCGTGCTGGTGGGCGGCGGCGTGAGCGCCGACCCGTACCTCCCGGTCATCCGCGAGCGCATGGGCCGCGACGACGTCGTGCTCGTCGACACCTACAACGCGACCGAGGGCGGCATCTTCGCCGCGACCGATCACAGCGGCCTGCCCGGCATGCTGATGATCCCCGACCGCGGCGTCTTCTTCGAGTTCGTGCCCGTCGAGGAGGCCGACGATCCGTGGCCGACCCGCGTGCCCCTCTGGGAGGTCGAGAAGGACCGCCTCTACGCGATCCACGTCACGACCCCGAGCGGCCTCTACAGCTACCGCCTCGGTGACCTCGTGCGCTTCCCCTCGCTCGACCCGCTCCGCGTGGAGTTCGCGGGCCGGCTCAGCGGCTGCCTCAGCACGACGCAGGAGCTGACGACCCACGTCGAGATCCAGCGCTCGGTCGAGGCCGCGCTCGAGGCGACGGGCACCCGCAGCGTCGACTACGGCGCCGCGGCCGACGTCGGCATCGACGGCACCGCCAAGAGCCGCTACGTGGTCTTCGTGGAGCTGCTCGGCGACGCTGGCGGGCTCGACCGCGAGAAGTTCATCGACGCCTTCGACGCGAAGCTCTGCGAGCAGAACCGCGTCTACCGCGAGCACCGAGACGGAGAGATCGCGATCCTCCGCCCCGAGCTCGTCGTGCTGCCCCCCGGTTCCGTGCGTCGCTTCATGGGCGACATCGGCAACCACAGCGTTCAGACCAAGTTCCCCCGGATCTTGGACGACGACCGCAAAGAGATTCTCCGTTCGTATCTCCGCTGACGCGCGAATACGATTCTAGTCAACGTCCCTTTCGAGAAAAGTGAGTCCGATGCAGAACAAGCTCGGTGTGGCCATCATCGGCGTCAACGGCGCCGTCGCTTCGACCCTCATCGCCGGTGCGCGCCTCATGGCGCGTGACCTGGCCCCGCGCCTCGGCATGCTCACCGAGCCCGGTGGCAACCCCGCTCCCGGCGAGCAGGTGACCGATTTCCTCCAGTTCCCGAAGATCGAAGAGATCTACTTCGGCGGCTGGGACCTCGCGCACGGCAACGTCTACGACGCGGCCGTCCACCACAACGTATTGCCCAAAGAGAAGCTCGACGCGATCAAGGACGAGCTCCAGGGCATGAAGCCGTGGCCGGCCGTCTTCTCGGGCGAGTACGCCGAGAACTGCAAGGGCGACAACGTCGTCACCGCCAAGGACTTCCGCGGCGAGCTCGAGCACATCACGGGCTGCATCGAGAAGTTCAAGAGCGACAACGGCCTCGACACCGTGGTGATGGTCAACCTCGCCTCGACCGAGCGCTGGATGGAGCTCAGCGAGTCGCACAAGACGCTCGCGAACTTCGAGAAGGGCCTCGACGCGAACGACCCGTCGATCTCGCCGGCGATGCGCTACTTCTACGTGGCCAACAAGCTCGGCTGCCCGTACGTCAACTTCGCCCCCAGCCTCACGAACGTCCCGGCGCTCGAGGAGCAGGCGAACGAGCTCGGCAACCCCTACGCGGGCATGGACGGCAAGACCGGCCAGACCCTGCTCAAGACCGCGCTCGCGGCGATGTTCAAGGTCCGGAACATCAAGGTCGAGGGCTGGTACTCGGTCAACTTCCTCGGCAACAACGACGGCCTCGTCCTCGACTCGCCGGCCTCGAACAAGACCAAGGTCCTCTCGAAGGCGGCCGTGCTCGACTCCATCGTCGGCTACCGCGTCGAGAACCACCAGGTCCACATCCACTACTACAAGCCCCGCGGTGACGCGAAGGAGGCCTGGGACAACATCGACATGGTCGGCTTCGCCGGCGTGCCGATGCAGATGAAGATCAACTTCCTCTGCCAGGACTCGATCCTCGCCGCGCCCCTCGTCATGGACCTCGTCCGCCTCTGCGACGCGGCCAAGCGCAAGGGAGAGAAGGGCATCCAGCGCCAGCTCTCGATCTACTTCAAGAGCCCCTACACCTCGCCCGGCGAGCAGGCGCAGCACAACCTCTTCGACCAGGAGCAGCTGCTCGTCGACTGGGCGAAGAAGCACGCGGACAAGTGAGCGCGTGGGGCGCGAGAGCGCCCCGCCTCTCCCCTTTGCCTCTGCCCCTGCCCCAGCCCGAGCCCGCGTGACCGCGGCATCGGGAACGACGGGGTCTCGTGTGACCCACGGGACCCCGTTCGTGCATCCAGGCTCCTCCCCACCGAAGACGCTCAGCCCCCGTTCAGAAGGAGACAGCGCATGTCGTCGAAGCTCGCGATCCGCGGCGGCACCCCGGTCCTGACCGCCGAAGACCACCGCACCTGGCCGCAGGTGGAGGCGGAGGAGAAGGACGCCGTCATGGCCGTGCTCGAGCGCGGCATCCTCAGCGGGGGGGACGCCCCCGAGGCGCGCGCCTTCGAGGAGGCGTTCGCCGAGTTCGTCGGCACGAAGCACGCGCTGTTGACGCACGCGGGCACGAGCGCGCTCCAGATCGCCGTCTCAGCCGCGGGCGTGAAGGCGGGCGACGAGGTCATCGTCCCCGCGTACTCGTTCATCGCGACCGCCCTGTGTGTCCTCGACCAGGGCGCGATCCCGCGCTTCGTCGACGTGGACGCCGAGAGCGGCAACCTCGACCCCGCGCTGGTCGAGGCGGCGATCGGCCCGCGCACCAAGGCCATCATGCCGGTGCACGTGCACGGCAACCCGGCCGACATGGACGAGCTGCTCGCGATCGCGAAGAAGCACGGCCTCGTCGTGCTCGAAGACGCGGCGCAGGCGCACGGCGCCACCTACAAGGGCCGCAACGCGGGCACGCTCGGCGCGGCCGCGGGCTTCTCGCTGCAGTCCAGCAAGAATCTCTCGGCGGGCGAGGGCGGCGTCTTCGTCACCGACGACGACGGCCTGATGGAGCACGCCAACCAGGCGCGCAACTTCGGTCAGGACCTGCGCCTCGCCGACCGCGGCCACTTCGACGCGAGCCGTCCGCTCGACGGCGGCCGGGCGCTGACCAGCCAGTTCCCGGGGCAGATGTTCCGCGGCAACGAGATGATGGCGGCCTTCGCCCGGGCGCAGCTGGCCAAGCTCCCCGCGCGGACGCGGGCGGCGCAGGAGAACGCCGCGCGCTTCGCGGCCGCGCTCGAGGAGCTCCCCGGGCTGCGGGCCCAGCGCATCCCGGACGATCGGCAGAGCGTGCACCACAAGCTGCGCATCTTCTTCGACGGCGCCGAGGCCGGCGTGGACTTGCCGCCGCGCAAGCTCCGGGACGCGCTCAAGGCCGCGCTCACGGCCGAGGGCGCCAACTGCGTGCTCTGGCAGGACCACGCGCTGCCCGAGCATCCGCTCTTCACGCGCTTCGAGGGGTTCGGGGGCGGCTGGCCGTTCCGGCTCGCCGAAGACCCCGAGGCGTTGCGCGCGAGCTACGATCCGGCCAACTTCCCTCGGACGAGGGCGCTCCTCGACGGCTCGGTGGTGCTCTTCTCCCAGACGCGCCCGCTCATCGCGCAAACGCCCGAGACCGTGGACCGCTACGCGGAGGCTCTCCGCAAGGTGTGGACGCACCGCAGCCAGCTGGTCGAGATCGCCGCCGAGCTCTGAGACACCCATGGATCGAGACGCCCGAGACGACGTGTCCGCCGACGAGGTCGAAGAGACCTCGGAGGGGCGCGACCGTCTCCGGCTCCTCAAGAGCGTCGGTCGGTGGCTCCTCTTCGTCTTCGGGGTCGGCGGGCTCGTGTACCTCGTGCACGACGCGGGGCCGGAGGCGGTGTGGTCCACGCTCTACGGCGCGGGCGTCTTCCTGCCCCTGATCATGCTCTGCGAGGTCGGCTTCGTGGGCATGGACGTGATCTCGCTCCGCCTCATGTTCGGAGAGCGCGCGCGCGAGGTGCCGTTCACGGTCTGGCTGCGCAGCGCGATGATGGCCTACGGCATCATGATCCTGCTGCCGGCCGGGCGCGCGGGCGGTGAGGTGATGCGCGCGGCCAACCTCGCGCCCTACATCGGCGGCGCGCGGGCCGCGGCCGGCGCCGCGCTGCTGCAGGGCGTGACCCTCTGGGGCAACACGCTGATCTCCATCCCCTGCTACGTCGCGGTGGCCTACGAGTCGGGCCCCACGTCGTGGCTCGCGCTCCTCGTGGCCGCCAACGGCATCGCGACCGGCGTGCTCGGCTCGGTCCTGCTCTTCGGCGCCCGCATGTCGCGCATCGGCGGCTGGCTGGGCCGCCGCGTCAAGGCGCTCGCGACGCACGGCGCGCACTTCGACGAGTCGCTCAAGGAGATGCACGCGGTGCCGGCGCGCCCCATCGCGGCCGCGCTCGTCGGGCGCCTCTTCCAGTCGCTCCAGTACGGCCTCATCCTCCTCGCCGTCGGAGGCGCGCTCACCGCGGGCACCGCGCTGGTCTCGCAGGCGATCCACCTGGTCGGCGCCGGCCTCGGTGACATGGTGCCCAACCAGATGGGCATCACCGAGGGCGCCTACCGCATCTTCCTGGAGTACCTCCCCGCGTTGACCGAGGCCCAGGCCATCGGCATCGCGCTGGTGCACAGGGTCTGTCAGTTCCTCCTCGCCGGCACGAGCCTGGCGATCGGCGCGCTCTGGCGTCCCGCCGAGGCGGCCGAAGAATCGGGCGCGATGAACGCAGGTGAGAGAGCCGCTTGATGGCCGACCGCGATCCCCAAGCACCGAACGACGCGCCCCGGCCGTCCTTCGCCGAGCGCCTCGCGCGCGCCCAGCTCGAGGGGCCCTGGCGCTTCGTCGCCGCCGCCTTCCTGCTCGGCCTCGCTGCGCTCCCGGTCATCATCGGGGTCCCCGGTCTGACCGACGGACTGACCCTCAACAGCGACTTCACCGCGCTTCTGCCGCGCAGCGCGCCGAGCGTGCGCGACATGGACGAGATCCAGGAGCGCTTCGGCGGTCAGCAGGCGCTGATGATGACCGTCGAGGCCGACGATCAGGAGTCGCTGCACGCGTTCGTGCGGCAGCTCGCGCCGCGCATCGAGGCGATGGAGGCGCGCAAGGTCGTCGCGGTCGACTGGAACCTCTCGTCCTTCGAGGAGTTCGTCGAAGAGAACCGCCACCTCTACGCCGACCTCGAGGACCTCGAAGAGATCCGCGACGCCCTGCAGGCGCGGCTCGACTACGAGCGCGCCACCGCGAACCCCTTCTACATCGACCTCGGCGAGGAGCCTCCGCCCGACCCGCGCGAGACGATCGAGCGGATCGAGGGCGACGCCGAGAGCGCCCGCAACGAGATGCGCGAGCGCTACCCCGGGGGCTTCTTCCAGCACCCGGATCGCACCCTGGTGCTGCTCGTGGTCCACACCCGGATCCGGGGCGGCGAGACGGCGGAGACCCAGGCGCTGGTCGACGCGATCGACGCCGAGGTCGCCGACATCGATCCCGGAGGGGAGGTCGAGGGCCTCGCCGTCCGGTACGGCGGGACGCTCATCGAGGTGCGCGACGAGACGGACTCGCTCGTCGCCGCGGTGCGCAACGCCACCCTGCTGACGATCGCGCTCGTGATGCTCGCGATCTACGTCTTCTTCCTGCGGGTCCGGCCCATCCCGCTGCTGAGCTTGGCGCTGATCCCGCCGGTCCTGATGACCTTCGGCTTCGCCGAGCTCTTCGTCGACTACCTCAACGCCTCGAGCGCGTTCCTCTCGAGCATCGTCGTGGGCAACGGGATCAACCCGAACGTGATCTGGCTCGCGCGGTACTTCGAGCTGCGCCGGGACGGCAAGGGCGTCTACGCCTCCGTGCTCGCGAGCCACCGCGGGACCTGGAAGGGCACGTTGACGGCCTCCCTCGCGGCTGGCGTCGCCTATGGCTCGCTGATGAGCACCGACTACCGCGGCTTCCGCGACTTCGGCATCGTCGGCGGCATCGGCATGGTGCTCTGCTGGGTGGCCGCGTACAGCCTCTTGCCCGCGCTCGCCGTCGCCTTCGAGCGGTTCCGGCCGCTCGAGTTCAACCGGACCAAGAACCACAAGGGCTTCTACGGCGTCCTCTTCGCGAAGATCGCGCTCGGTCACCCGCGAACTGTGCTCGTGACGTCGCTCGTCCTCACCGTCGCCGCGGCCGGCATGGTGGGCTTCGCGATCATGCAGGACCCGCTCGAGTACGACTTCCGCAACCTCCGCAGCGAGCGGGATCCGGGCTCGGACGTCGAGTACGTGCGCGAGGCGAGCCTCCCCATCCTCGACGAGACCAAGGTGGGCAGCGCGCTCGCCGTGCTGGCGGCGAGCCGCGAGGAGGCGCAGCGCCTCAAGGCCGCGTTCGAGGCCCAGCGCGACGACTACCCGCAGGCCTACGGCGACGTGCAGTCGATCGAGCGGCTGATCCCGGACGAGCAGGAGGCCAAGCTCGCCGTGATCGGTGAGCTGCGCGCGCTGATGCTGGAGATCCGTCCGCGCGTGGACGCGGAGATGCAGGCGCTGATCGACGAGCAGCTCCCTCCGGAGACGCTCTCCGCGGTCCTGCCCGACCACCTGCCGCGCTCGGTCGCGCGCCCCTTCACCGAGCGCGACGGCACCCGCGGCCGGCTCGTCTTCGTCGAGCACCACCCAGCGGAGAACAACTGGGACGGCCGCTACACCGCGCGCTGGGCCGAGGCGGCGCGGGAGATCTCCGCCGAGGACGACGACGATCCGCCGCCGGTCGCCGGCACCGCGGTGGTCTTCGTCGATCTCGTCGACACGATCTTCGAGGACGGCCCCCGCGCCATCGGCATCGCCATGCTCGCGACCATGCTGCTCTTGGCCGTCACCTTCCGGAAGCACCGAGAGCGCTGGCTGACCCTCACGTCGCTGCTGGTCGGCATCATCTGGATGGCGGGTACGATGGCGATCTTCGGCATGCGGCTGAACTTCCTCAACTTCGTCGCCTTTCCGATCACGTTCGGGAACGGGGCCGACTACGGCGTGAACGTCATGCGGCGGGTGGACGAGGAGGAAGAAGAGGGAAAGAGCCCCCTGGACGCCATCCGCGCGTCGGTCGAGGGCACGGGCGGGGCGGTGATCCTCTGCTCGCTCACCACGGTCATCGGCTACATCTCGATCTACACGAGCAGCAACCAGGCGCTGAACAGCTTCGGCGCTGCGATGGCCATCAGCGAGGTCACCTGCCTCGCGGCCGCGGTTCTGGCGCTGCCCGCCGCGCTCCACCTCTGGGCCGAGCGCTCGGCCAAGAAGGCGAAGCCGGAGGGTCGCGAGAGCCATCCCGGTCGAGACGTCCGCGCTTCGGAAGTGTAGGATGCCGGCCGTCGACGCTCCGGGATCGAGCGCGCGTGAAGTAGACGATGGGCGATAGGGTCAAGGCGGCGAAGGTGGGAGCGCTCGTGATCGCCGCGGTGGTGGCGGCGTTCGGCATCTGGCGCCTGGTCGACGAGCGGGCCGGCACCGACGACGGCCGGCGCGTCTGCGCCGTCTTCGACAACGCGCACGGCCTGATCACCAAGAGCCGGGTCACGATCGCGGGCATCCCCGTCGGCTACATCGAGTCGATCGAGCTCGAGGGGGCCCGCGCGCGGGTGGAGATGACGATCGAAGATCGCGTCGAGCTCTTCGAGAACGCGCAGATCGAGCGGCGCAGCGCGTCCCTGCTCGGCGAGTACATCCTCGCGATCGACCCCGGGAACGCCACCGCCGACCCGCTCCCCGCGGGGCACTGCATCCCGCAGGTCACCGAGACCCCGGACACGGCCGACATCATGGCCGACGTCGGGGCGATCGCGGGCTCGGTCCGCGCGGTGGCGGCGCAGGTGGAGCGCGTCTTCGGCACCGACGAAGGCGGGCGGCAGATGGCCGCCGCGCTCCGGAACCTCACCGAAGCCCTCGAGGCGGTCAATCGCACCATCCAGGCCAACGAGGCCGCGGTCACCACGACGCTCCAGAACATCGAGCGCATCACGACCAACGCCGAGCCCGAGCTCGCCTCGATCCTTTCCAACGTCGAGGCGGTGACGCGCGACATGCGCAGCATCATCGAGCACAACCGGGACGGCCTCGACGAGGGCGTGGGGGAGGTCGGACCGACCATCGCCTCGATCAACCGCGCGTCGCAGCAGCTCGAGCGCGTGCTCGAGGACGTGGGCGAGATCACCGAGCGCACCGCGGCGGGCGAGGGGACCATCGGGCGGCTGACTTCGGACGAGCACCTGATCGACGAGGCGGAGGAGGTCGTCGAGGGCATCAACAACCTCGTCGGCGGCTTCGCGCGGCTGCGCACGATCGTCTCGCTCCGCAGCGAGTACCTCTTCCTCGCGAACGCCTTCAAGAACTACCTCGAGATCCGGATCGCGCCGAGCGAGGACCGCTACTTCCTCATCCAGCTCGTCGACGACCCGCGCGGCCAGACCCAGTTCACGACGACCCAGGTGCGCACGAGCCCCCCACGCGAAGGTGAGCCCGCCTTCTACGAGGAGCGCCGCGCCACCACCACCGAGAGCCTGCTCTTCTCGCTGCAGCTCGCGAAGCGCCTCTACTTCGTCACCTTCCGGTTCGGCATCCTCGAGTCGAGCGGCGGCATCGGGTTCGATCTGCACCTCTTCGAGGACCGGTTCGAGATGAACGCCGACCTGTTCCGCTTCGGCGACCAGACGTTCCCGAACCTGCGGGTACGCTTCAACTACGAGATCGTCAGCACGCTCTACCTGGTCGGCGGCCTCGACAACATCCTGAACGCCGACGCCACCGTGCCCTCTCAGAACGGCGCCGACTTCTTTCTGGGCGCCATGCTCCGCTTCGACGATCGCGACCTCGTCGGCCTGTTCCCGTTCCTCGGCGGCCTCGCCGGCGCCGCGAACTAGAGCGCGCCCGAGACTGGCGGGTGGGAGAGGCGGCGCAGGTTGCGCACATTGCTCCTTTACCGTGAGTGCGTACCTCGCTCCGGCTGGGGGGCACGATGGAGACGCGAGATCTTCGAGACGCGGCGGGGGACCTCGTCGTCGACACGGACGTTTGCATCGTCGGGACGGGGCCGGCGGGGATCGCGGTGGCGCTCGAGGTCGCGCGGAGCGGCGCGCGGGTGGTGCTGCTCGAAGGCGGCGGGCGCTCGCGGGAGCCCGACACGCAGGCCCTCTACGACCTGGAGTCGGTCGGCCACCCGTGGGGCGTGGAGGGGGCGGAGCGACGCGTGCGCGTGCTGGGCGGGTCGTCCACCGCGTGGTCGGGGCGCTGCGCGACCTTCTCGCCCATGGAGCTCCGCGCCCGCTCCTGGATCCTCGAGTCGGGCTGGCCGCTGTCGCCGGACGCGCTCGCGCCGCACCTCGAGCGCGCGGCGAAGCTGCTCGGGCTCGGCCCGCTCTTCGATGAAGACCCCGACGCCGCGTGGGACCGGTTCGGGGTCTCGCCGCCGACGCCGCGCCTCGACCCGGGACGACTCCGCACCCGGCTGTGGCAGTTCAGCCGCAACGGGGAGGGCGGCTACGTCGACGCGGCGCGTGACCTGATGCCGCGCCTCGACGTGCACCGGAAGGTCAATGTGTACCTGCACGCGAACGTGACGCGCGTGTTGAGCTCCGAGGGCGGGCGGGTGACCGGCGTGCGCGCCGCGAGCCTCGGAGGGCCGCAGCTCTGGGTGCGCGCGCCGCGGGTGGTGCTCGCGTGCGGTGGGCTCGAGAACGCGCGCCTCTTGCTGGCCTCGGACGATCGTCGCCCCGAGGGCCTCGGCAACGGGCACGACCTCGTGGGCCGCTATCTCCAGGAGCACCCGTCGCCCGTGCTGGGGACCTTCGCGCCGCGCGACGCGGAGCGCGTGCTCGATCGGCTCGGGCACTACTGGCTCGATGGATCCGGCGGTCGCCACGTCTACGCGGTGGGCGTCGGTCTCCCGGCGCGCGTCCAGGAGCGACTCGGCCTGCCGAGCGCGGTGGCCTACGTGAACGCGGAGCTGCGCGAGGACGCGGCCTGGCTCTCGCTGCGGCGGCTCGCGCGCGCCGACCTGGGCCCCTCCGAGCGGGCCAAGGAGGCGTGGAACGTGGTCCGCCGACCGCGGGAGCTGCTCGGCGCCGTCCTGCGACGCGCGCGGCATCGTCCCGAGATCCTCCCGGTGCGCCGCCTCTCGATGGTGTGCAACCCCGAGCCGATCCCGAGCCCCGAGAGCCGCGTGACGCTGGCGCGGCGAAGGGACGCGCTCGGCGTGCCGCTCCTGCGCGTGGACTGGCGCATCGACTCCCGAGGGCGCGACGCCTCGCTCGCGATGCTCGGCGCGCTCGAGCGGGAGCTGCCGCGGCTGGGCCTGCCGCGGCTGACGCCCAGCGACTGGACCCAGGACCGGGCGGACTGGCGCGCCGCGTTCGTCGATCACGCGCACCCGATGGGGACCACGCGCATGGCCTCGAGCCCTCGCCGCGGGGTGGTCGACGAAGACGGCCAGGTGCACGACGTGCCGGGGCTGTTCGTGGCCGGGGCGTCGGTGTTCCCGACGGGCGGCACGGCCCACCCCACGCTGATGATCGCCGCGCTCGCGAGCCGCCTCGGCGCTCACGTGCGGGCGCTCGTCGAGGCCGAGGTGAGCCCGCAGGTGAAGTCGACGGAGCGCGTGGCGCACGTGGCCTGACACGCCGCGCTCCTCGCTTTGAAATAGCCTCCCGACGCGATACGTACGCGTGGGGAGCCGATGGGACTGAAGGACGGAGCGAAGGCGGTGGCGGGCAAGGCGGTCTCGCTCCCGAAGGCGACGGTGGTCGGCTTCTGGAAGGGGCTCGCCTATCCCTTCAAGGGCGCCAAGCTCGTCTTCTTCCAGCACCCGAAGCTCGCGCGCTTCTGGATCGTGCCGATCCTCATCACCGTCGTGCTCCTGACGGGCGCGCTGTGGGGAGGCTGGGCCGCGCACGAGAGCGTGACGGACTGGATCTGGGCCGATCCCACCGACGCGGCGAACGCGCTCAAGGCCATCGCGACCGAGAGCCTGAAGGACAAGCCGCGCGACAAGCTCCTGGTCCTGGCCACCGAGCCGGGCTTCTGGGCCGAGGCCGGGCACTGGGCGCACTCCGCGCTCGAGGTCCTGATCCTGTTGGTGCTGTGGACGGTCGGCATCCTCGCCGTGGTCATGCTCACCAACGTCGTGGCGGCTCCCTTCAACGACTTCCTCAGCGAGGAGGTCGAGCGCATCGTCACCGGCAAGCAGGGGCCCCCGTTCTCGCTGAAGGTGATCCTGCGCGACACCGTGCGCACGGTCGGGCTGGAGATCCTCAAACTCGTCATCTACGCGATGATCATGATCCCGCTGTTCTTGCTGGCGCAGCTCCTGCCGGCCGTGGGTCACGTCATCTACTCGGTGTTCGCGTTCCTGTTCACGGCGCTCTACTTCGCCGTCGACTACCTCGACTGGCCCGCGTCGCGTCGGAACCGCTCCGTCACCTACCGGTTCGGGCTGCTGACCGACCACTTCATGCCGATGTTCGGCTTCGGCACCGGGGTGTGGCTGTTCCTGTTCATCCCGCTGGTGAACCTGCTCTTCATGCCCGCCGCGGTGGCGGGCGGGACGCTGCTGTTCCTGGACGTCGAGGGCCGCGCGCTCGGACCCGACCCCGCCGCGGACGCGACCTCCGAACAGAGCGGCTGAATCTTTCGGGTTTCGGGGCGTCGATGTCGGTCGTACCCCGCTTGAGGGGGCGTCCGGCCGCAGATATGCTCCCCGGGCGCCGACGGGGGCTCGTGCGCAGGCCCCAACGTTTTCGGGCTGGGTCTTGGAGGACCTCATGAGGAGAAAGACCATCGTCAACCTCACGGTGATCGCGAGCTTGCTCTGCCTGCTCGCCGTCACCGTGGAAGCGCAGCGCGGCCGCCGCGGCCGACGCGGGAGCCGTCAGGCGAGTCAGCAGCCGCAGGCCGCCCCGAACAGCGAGGCCATCGCGGGCGCGCTGGGCGACCTGCGCTGGGGCATGGAGCCACGGGCGGTGCACCAGTACTTCTCGAACCGCATCCAGGAGCGCTACCGGGCGCGTCTCTCGAAGGCGCCCGGCGCGATCGAGGAGGACCGCATCCGCCGGGAGCAGTCGGACGAGATCCGTCGCCTGCGCGAGAGCTACGTGCGCTTCGACGGAGAGCGCAGCGGCTGGGACCTCTCGTTCCTCCGCGGCGAGTTCACCCACGGCAACCGCGAGTCGATGCTCGTCTACCGCGACGAGAACTCGCAGAACTTCTACTTCTTCATCAACGGCCGACTGTGGAAGTGGTTCAAGGCGTTCGACGCCAGCGTCTTCCACGGCCAGAGCTTCGAGCAGTTCGCCACCGCCGTGCAGGGCCGCTTCGGAGAGGGTCGCGAGCAGTCGGGCGAGTCCGGCGGCCGGCCCCAGCACTGGCTGGAGTGGCAGGACGCGAACACGCGCCTCCGCGCCATCGACCAGACCCGGTTCTACGGCTTCTACTGCCTCGTCTTCGAGGACAAGGGCACGCTGAATCGGCTGGACGAGCTGCGGACGAACACCATCGAGTCCGGGCAGGGGGATGGCCACGCGCTGGTCGACTCCGTGCTGCTCCCGGAGGATGGCGAGACGGGCAGCTCGGGCGACGGCAACGCCGACATCGCCGATCGGATCACGGGGCGCATCCGACGCCGCCAGCAGGCGCCCGAGGGCTCGACCGGCTCTCGGGGCCGCTCCGGGTCGAGCGGCTCCAGCTCGGGGTCGAGCGGCAGCTCCGGGTCGAGCGGCTCGCGCGGCTCGAGCGGCGGTGGGCTCGACCTGTCGGATCTCTGACCGGTCCGCTGCTCCCATCTCCCGAGGGGACGGCGTGTCACGCCGTCCCCTTTTCGCGTCTCGTCGCCAATTCGTCCGCTGACGGTGTCGCTGTTCGTTTTCCGTGGTCGCAATGCGAGACGCACTTCCGTACAATCGCGGGAGAGGACGGTCTTGCCGCGTTTTCGACTGCGATTCCTGCTCCAGGAGTTCGATCTGGTGGGTCCCGAGGTGGTCCTGGGGCGGAGCCCCGACTGCCACATCACCATCGAAGATCCGCTGATCTCGCGCCGACACGCGAAGATCTCGATCCGCGAGGAAGAGGCGAAGATCGCCGACCTCGGGAGCCGGAACGGCGTGCGCGTGAACGGTCGCTCCATCGACGAGGAGCACGTCCTCTCGGACGGAGACCGGATCCGCCTCGGCACCCAGGAGCTGCTCTTCAGCGTCGTGCGGCGCAAGGATCGGCCGGCCCGGCCGACGGGCTACATGCGGGTCTGCCACAGCTGCGGCACCCCGTACCCCGAGGGCAGCCCGAGCTGCCCCCACTGCGGCGCGCCGGCCCTCGAGGAGGAGGACACGGTCAGCGGCATGATGGTGGAGCCGCGGCGCAACTGGACCTTCCAGCTGCTCGGAGAGGTCATCGAGCGAGCCCTGTCGACGGGGCGCGCGGCCGAGGCCGACCGCCTCATGAGGCGCGCGGCCAAGGAGGTCGACGACCGGCTCTCCGCGGGCGAGCGGCTCGACACCGAGCACATCTCGATGATCTCCAGCTTCGCGGTGCGGCTCGCGCGCCTCGTCGGTGGGAGCGAGTGGGTCGCGTGGGCGCTGACGCTGCACCGCCGGCAAGGCAAGATGCTCTCGGACGAGGTGATCGACAGGCTCGCGGAGATCGATCTGTCGTCGCTGCCCGACGTGCCCGTGGTGCTCGAGAGCTACGTGGGCTGGTACAAGACGAGCCCGCCCGCGGCGCCGAGCCCGGACCTCGCGCGCCTGGCTCGCCTCGAGCAGATGCTCGGCTGAGCCCGGAGCCCGCCTGACCCGAGAGGCTGCGGCGCTCAGGCGCCGACGACCCGCTCGATGCCTTCCAGCCGCTGCAGCAGGAAGCGCTGACTCGGGGTGAGCGAGTCGGCGCGGCCGCGGAGGTTGGTCATGTACGACTTGAAGTGCTTGCCGCCCGGATAGCGGATGCGGCGCACCAGGTCGTGGAGGCGACCGATCGCGTCTGCGTCGAGCAGCTTGTTCGAGGCGTCGTGGATCTGGAAGACCCAGTCGAGCCAGGCGCTCTTCTTGGTGCCCTCGGCGAGCTTCAGCGCGTAGCTCGTGGCCGCGAACAGGCGCTGGTCCGAGGGCGCCTTGCCGGCCTGGGCTTCATCGAGCATGGCCGTCAGCTTCTTGCCCAGCATGCGCTCCGCTTCCTCGAAGCGCCCGAGCGCGAGGGCCTTGTCGGCGATGCGGTCGAGCACCGACTCGGTGCGGTTGACGGTCTGCTCGTCCGGCGTCGCCTGCGGGTTCAGCACGGGCAGGTCGAGCGTCATGCCGGCCAGGGTGGGGCGGCTGCCGCGGTCGCGCGGCTCCTCACCCTGGACCTGCACGAGGAGGAGCTCCTGGGCGCCGATGACGACGCGATCCAGGTGCGAGAGCGTCTTGAGGCCCGAGATGGTCTCGCCGTTGACCTGGACGCCGTTCCGGCTGCCGAGGTCCTCGACCTTCACGTCGCTCGAGCCCACGTGGAAGACGGCGTGGCGACGCGACACGAGCGCGTCGTCGAGGGCGAGGTGGCAGCTCGAAGAGCGGCCGACCACGAAGTCGCCCGTCGGCATCTCGAGATCGGTGCTTTGGTATCGAAGCCGAAAGCGCGCCACGCGGCTCCTCTCCCGTCGGACGCTAACACCAAAGACCGACGGCCTCCAAGGATTGCTCCCGGGAGGCCGTTCGAATCGCTCGGCGGCGCTGGCCGCCTCTCGCTACTCCGTCCGGCGAACCGGCGCGCCGGCTTCCGTCAGCGCGGCGCTGATGGCCTGCATCAGCCGGCCCTGGATCTCGACCGTCGAGTCGATCTTGAGCTTCAGCTCGCGGATCTTCAGGAGGTACTGACCGAACGCGCCGGTCTGCTCGGCGAGCACGCCGCGGCTCGTCTGCCCGTTGATGAGCATCGCGTACTCCGCCGCGTCGGTGATCTCCTGGTCCTCGCCGCCGCTGAAGAGCGCGAACTCCCGGCCCTGTCCGCCGCGCGTCGCGCGCGCCATGACGTTGCCCTCGGTCCCCTCGGAGAGGAACACGAGGCTGCCGAAGATCCGGCCGTCCTCGGCGCGCGTGACCACGGCGCCGTACTGGGTGTTCGCCTGCTCGGCGATCTCCGTGGCCGTGCGGTCCAGCTCCTCGCGGCGCGCCTCGGGGAGCGTCTGCGCGGCCAGCGAGCTGAACTCGTGCCAGAGCGAGTCGATGTTCAGCGCGTACTGGAACAGGTCGTTGACCGTGTTCGCCTGGAGCGCGTTGTAGTTCTTGCCCGTGAAGTGGCTCAGCTCGAACGGCTTCTCGAGCGCGCGGAGCGCCTCGACCGCCTCGTAGCTCACCGCGGGGGCCGTGCCCTCCGCCTGGTTGCCAGCCGCGGCCTCGACCATGGCGTCGATGTGACCCTGGGCGGCCGTGACGGTGCTCGCGGCCTCGTCGACCGACGCGTAGACGTCCTGCGCGTCCGACACGGTCTTGTCGAAGATCTTGTTGTTCTCGTAGGTCGAGCCGCCGAAGAAGCCGACCGCCGCGCCGACGGCGACGCAGACCACGCCGACGATGACCACGGCCATGCGCTTGCCCTTGCCGACCTCCTGGTCGGTGACGAGCTTGTCGTCGAACTCGAGCTTGACGACCTGCTGCGAGGGAGCCGCGCCGGCGCCGGCCGAGAACGGGTCCGCGGGCTGCGCGGGGGCGGGCTGTGAGGGCTGCTGGGGCCGCGCGAACGGCGGGGGGGCGACGTCGCCGCCCGGGATGCCGCCGCCGATGCCGGCCGGGGGGGCCGCCACACCGGGGGGCGGCGTGACGCCGCCCTTGGCCGCGGGAGCGCGGCTCGCGGGAGCCTCGGCCTGCGCGCCACCCAGGTTGGGCGGCGGGACGGCGCCACCGGCACCACCCGCGCCCGGAGCCGGCGCGCCGCCGCCCTGGGTCTTGGGGGTGATGGTGCGCCCGAGGCGGGCTCTCAGATCCCTCTTCTTCTTGGGCTTGTCTGCCATGTGTGGGGCCTCGGCCTCTGCCTTCTTCAGGACTTGTCGGTTCTAGGCTCTGACGAGCCGCTCGTGGTCATCCCCACCGGACTGGCCTCGCCCCCCGCCGCGCGACACCACCTCGTGCCGACCCACGTCGAAGGCTCATCCGAGCTGGGATGGTGGACGATTTTGGACGCCGGAACGTATCCGCGCGCTGCGCGGAGTGTCAAGCCTCGGACTCGTATCACGATCTCCCGGAAGGCGCGAACGATCCAGCCCAGGCGGAACCCCGCACGCGGCCCGAGTCTGCTACCTTCGCGCTCCCCATGAAGCGCCTCGAGGTCGAAGAGCACAGGGTCGCGTCGTTCGATGACACGGAGCTGGCCTACCACGTGGTCGGAGAGGGCGCGCCGGTGCTCCTCGCCAATGGCCTGGGCGGGAGCTGGCGCGCTTGGAGTCACCAGCTGGAGTACTTCCGGGACCGCTACCAGTTCGTGTCCTGGGACTACCGAGGGCTCTATCGCTCGGGGCGCCCCCCGGACGCGGACGCCGTCGACATCGCCGATCACGCCGAGGACGCGATCGCGGTGATGGACGCGGCGGGCATCACGTCGACGGCCATCTTCGGCTGGTCGATGGGCGTGCAGGTGGCCCTGGAGATCTTCCGGCGCGCGCCGGACCGGGTCCGCGCGCTGGTGCTCGTCAACGGCGTGGCCGGCTCCCCCTGGACCACGGCCTTTCGGTCCGCCCGCATCGGCGCGCTCATCCCGCCCGTGCTGTCCCTTCTGCGCACCGTGCCGAGCCTGACCCAGGCGGCGACCGAGCGCTTCATGCAGATGCCCGAGACGGTCACGTGGGCCAAGCGGGTCGGTCTGGCCGGCCAGACGCTGGACGAGGAGATCTTCCACCAGCTCGCGTCCTCGTTCGTCGACCTCGACATGGACCTCTACCTCCACACCCTCGAGCGCCTCGGCCAGCACGACGCCAAGGACGTGCTCGAGACGCTGGACGTGCCGGTGCTGGTCATCACCGGGGACCGCGACCTGTTCACGCCGCGCGCGGCGGCGGAGCAGATGGTGCGCGACGTGCGCGGGGCGGAGCTCCTCGTGGTGCCCGGCGGCACGCACTACGTCGCGGTCGAGTACCCCGAGCTGGTGAACCTCCGCATCGAGAAGTTCCTCCGGGAGCGGGGCTATGTGGCGAGCGCTCTGTAGCCTCCTGCTCCTGCTCCCGCTGATGCCGGGGTGTGGAGAGGAGGAGGCCATCACGCCCCCCAACCTCGCGGCGGACGTCGAGGCTCTGCGGCTCGTCATGATCCAGGACCCCGCGCACCAGCCGCTCGAGGAGATGGAGCGCGTGGCGGAGGACCGCCCCTACGAGGCGGCGCGGCTGCTGCGCACGGGGGTGATCCCGGCCGCTGAGCGGCAGCTCGCCCGCGCCGAGGCCGTCTCGGTGCGCACCGACGAGGGCGGGCAGCTCAAGCGTCGCCTCGCGCGCGCCTACCGGGATCGGGTGGCCGCCCTGCGCGACTACCGAGAGGTGCTGGAGGACGGCGCGCGGGACCCGGACGCGCTGATGGCCGCGCTGCGCGCGCAGTCGGGCGCGGACCGCGCGGTGCTCGACGTGGACGCGGAGATGGAGCGCCTGGTGTCCACGGCGCCGAGCCCGCCGGTGAATCGCCCCACGGAGGAGGCGCCGGGCGACGGGGACGACGAGGCGCAGGACTCGCCTCGCGAACCGCAGGGACCGCGCCTCCCGCGCCGTTGACGTTTCGGAGCGGCAAACGCTGTGGCGAGGTACTACTTCCTATCTGAGAGAGCGCATGATCACCGTCGTCGACAATTACGATTCCTTTACATATAACCTCGTCCAGTATCTCGCCGAGCTCGGGGCCGAGGTCCGCGTGTTTCGCAACGACGCCATCGACGTCGCGGGCCTCCGCGCGCTGAAGCCAGAGGGGATCCTCCTGTCACCCGGGCCCGGCACGCCCGACGACGCCGGCGTCACGCTCGACGTGATCGAGGCGCTCGCCGGGGAGATCCCGCTCTTCGGCGTCTGCCTCGGTCACCAGTCCATCGCCCAGGCGTACGGCGGCCGCGTGGTGCGGGCGGACCGGCTGATGCACGGGCGCACGTCGCCCATTCACCACGAGAAGGGCGGCGTGTTCGGCGCGCTCCCGAGCCCCATGACGGCCACGCGCTACCACTCGCTCCTGGTCGAGCGGGCGTCGCTGCCCGAGTGCCTCGAGATCACCGCCTGGACCGAGGAGGGCGAGATCATGGGCCTGCGTCATCGCGCGCTCGAGGTCGAAGGCGTGCAGTTCCACCCCGAGTCGTTCCTCACCGAGCACGGGCACGCGCTCCTCGACGCGTTCCTCGCGCGCCTCCCCGAGCGGGGGGCCAGGCCCGACCGGAGCGCGGCGTGATCCGGGACGCGATCCGGACCGCGGTCTCTGGCGATTCGCTGACCGGCGCCCAGATGGCGGGCGCGATGGAGACCATCCTCGCGGGTGAGGCGTCGCCCGCCCAGATCGCGGCGCTCGCGATCGCGCTGCGCATGCGGGGCGAGACGGCCGAGGAGCTCTCGGCGGCGGCGCGCGTCCTGCGCGACCGCGCGGTGCCGCTCTCGCTCTCGGTCGACGGGCCGCTGCTCGACACCTGCGGCACGGGCGGCGATCGGAGCGGGACCTTCAACATCAGCACGACCGCGGCCATCGTGGTCGCCGCGTGCGGCGTGAAGGTGGCCAAGCACGGCAACCGCGCGGTCAGCAGCCAGTCGGGGAGCGCCGACGTGCTCGAGGCGCTCGGGGTGAAGCTCGAGGGTGACCCCGCGGCCGCCTCGGCCTCGCTCGCGCGGCTCGGCCTGGCGTTCCTCTTCGCGCCGGCCTTTCACGGCGCCCTGAAGCACGCGGCCCCGGTGCGGCGCGAGCTCGGCCTGCGGACCTTCTTCAACCTGCTCGGTCCCCTCGCGAACCCGGCCTCGGCCAGTCATCAGCTGCTCGGCGTCTACGATCCGAAGCGGCTCCGGCAGATCGCCGAGGTGCTGGGCTCGCTCGGCGTGCGCGGCGCGTGGGTGGTGCACGGCGAGGGCGGCCTGGACGAGGTGTCTCCCTGCGGTCCGACGCACGTCGCCATCCTGAAGGACGGCGCGGTCGAGGAGACCACCGTCGAGCCGGGCGACTTCGGGCTGGAGGCGGTGGCGTTCGAGGGCCTGGTCGGGGGCGACGCGCGCGCGAACGCCGACATCATCGGCGCCGTGCTCGACGGCGCGGCGGGGGCGCCCCGGGTCGCGGTCGTGATCAACGCGGCCGCCGCGCTCCTCGCCGCGGGCGCCGAGCGCGACCCGAAGTCGGCCCGCCAGAGGGTCGAGGAGGCCATCGACGCGGGACGCGCCCGTGACCTGCTCGCGCGCTGGGTCAGTGCATGAGCGGAGATCTGCTGGCCCCCATCCTCGCGCGGAAGGCGAAGGAGAACGCGCGTCGGCGCGCGCACCTGAAGCTCTTCGACCCGGGGCTCTTGGACGCGGACGGCGAGCGGTCGGCGCCCGAGGGAGCGCTCACGGCCCTGCGACGCGACGGCGCGTGGCCGAAGGTGATCGCCGAGGTGAAGTTCCAGAGCCCGAGCGCGGGCGCGATCCGGCCCCGGGCCGCGGGGGATGGCGTGGCGATCGCGCGTGGCTACGCCCGCGCCGGCGCGGCGGCGATCAGCGTGCTCTGCGATCGCGCGGGCTTCGGCGGCTCCGTGCTGGAGCTGCGCCGCGTGGCCCAGGCCGTCGACCGGCCGGTGCTCTTCAAGGAGTTCGTGCTCGACCCGCTGCAGCTCGACCTCGCGCGCGTCGCCGGAGCGTCGATGGTGCTCTTGCTGGTGCGCGCCCTCGACGAGGCGACGCTGACCTCGCTGGTGGACGGCTGCCTCGCGCGCGGGCTCGAGCCGGTCGTCGAGGCGGCCGACGAGGCGGAGGTCGAGCGCGCCGTCGCCACCCGGGCGCGGGTCATCGGGGTCAACGCGCGGGACCTCTCCACGTTCCGTGTCGACCCGGCCGCGGCCGCGCGCGCCGTCCGAAAAATCCCCAACGAGCGAGTGAAGGTGTACATGAGCGGGGTGTCGACGCGAGCGGAGCTGCGCGAAGTCGCCGAGACAGGCGCCGACGCGGTCCTGATGGGAACGGCGCTCATGCGTGCGCCCGATCCGGGTGAGCGCCTGGCGGAGCTGCTCGGAGGCGCGCGATGAGCCCTCGAAAGGAAGCGCTCGGCAAGGGCGACACCGTGCTCGTCACCGGCGCCGCCGGGACGGTCGGCCACTACGCCATCGCGCTCGCCGAGGCGGCGGGGTACCGCGTCATCGCGAGCGACCTGACCGCGAAGGGCGTGCAGCAGCCCGTGCGCGGCGAGGTCCGCCCGGGCGACCTCCGGGACGGGGAGTTCGTCACGCGGCTGGTTCAGGGCTGCGACGCGGTCATTCACACCGCGGCGCTCCTCGACGTCGGCGCTCCCGAGGACGCGCTCCGCGAGGTCAACACCGAGGTGGTCGCGCGCCTCTACGAGGCCGCGGCGGCGGCGAACGTGCAGCGTTTCGTGCAGGTGTCGACGGCCATGCTCTACGCCGAGCGAGCCGAGCAGCCGCTCGCGGAGACGTCCGAGATCGCGCCCCGCGGCCCGTACGGGCGCAGCAAGCTGGGCGCGGAGGAGGTGCTCCGGGCGCGGGCGGGCGACGGCCCCGCGTGGACCATCCTGCGCGCGGCGCCGCTCTACGGCAGGCGCGGGCGGCACTTCGCGGCCGCGATGCTCTCGGTCGCGCCGACGCTCCGCCTCGTCACGCCCATCCTGCCGCAGCCCTCGGGCGGGCCCACCGCGACCATGGTGCACGCGGAGGACGTCGCGCGGGCGGCGATCTTCGTGCTCGGACGCGAGGACACCAAGCACGAGATCTACAACGTGGCCGACGAGGACGCGCTGACGCTCGGGGACCGGATCACCGAGACGATGCGCGCCTACGGGCTGCCCACGGTCGGGACGGGCGCGTTGCCTCGCGGGGTGCTCGACCGCATCGCGAAGATCTTCGTGCAGCCGGGCGCGTACCACGCGGCGGACTCCGTGGCGCTGGGCATGTGGAAGCTCGTCGTGCTCCGCCACGGGCTCAAGCCGGCGCTCCGGGTCCGGCTCGATCGCGAGGCGCTCACGCTCCTCTACGACGACCTGATCCTCGACACCTCCAAGCTGCGCGCGCTGGGCTGGTTGCCGCGCTATCCTCGGTTTGCCGAAGGCTGGCGTCAGGTGTTGCGCTGGTACCAGGCGGAGCAGTGGGTGCCGCGGTTTGCGTGAGAGGCTGAAGATCCTGGGGCGCGAGGCGAGCGCGGTGGCGCGCCAGGGGACCTTGATGTTCCTCGGGCGCGGTCGGCCCCGCCCCGCGCTCGACGCCCCGCGGGTGGTCGCCTTCGTGCACGGCTACGGCGCGGGCGGCGCCGTCTTCGACCCCCTGCGACGCGCGGTCGAGGGCGAGCTCGGGCTTCCGACCCTCGACTTCACCTACCGCTCGAGCTGGCCGTTCTCGCGCGTGCTCGACGCGCTCGACGCGGAGCTGGCCCGCGTCGGCGACGCGGAGCTCGACCTCGTCGGACACTCCCTCGGCGGCCTCGTCGCCCGCTGGTGGGTCCAGGAGATGGGAGGCGCCGAGCGCACGCGTCGGGTCGTGACCTTGGCCACTCCGCACGCGGGTACCCGCAGCGCCCGGGTCGCGCCGGGCCCGCTCCGCGCCGCGCTGATGCCGCAGGGTGCCATCGTCCGCCGCCTCGCCGCGGGCCGGCACCGCGCGACCGCCGTCTCCCACACCGCGCTCGTGGCCGCGGCCGACCTCATGGTCACGCCGCCCTCGAGCGCCGCGGCCCTCGAGGACGCCGACGTCGAGTGGTTCGACGGCCTCGGGCACAACGCGATGCTCTTCGACCCTCGCGTCCACGCCCGCGTCGTCACCGCGCTGCGCTGAGCCGCGAGAGCGGGTCACTCAGCCGTGCTCGCGGGCCTGCGCCTCGGCCCCTGTCGCCTCGGTCCCTGGCACTTCGTCCCCTGTCGCTTCGTCCCCTGTCGCTTCGGCCCCTGTCGCCTCGGCCCCTGTCGCCTCGGCCGTGGGCGCCTCGGGGGGCAGATGCACGCGGAACGTCGCGCCCTCGCCGGGCTGGCTCTCGACCGTGATCGCGCCACCGTGCGCCTCGACGATCTGTCGGACCAGGGCGAGACCGAGGCCGACGCCGTGCTGGCGCCGGCTGTAGAACATGTCGAAGAGGTGGGCGCGATCCTCGTCGGAGATGCCCGGGCCCTCGTCGCTCACCGCCAGGCAGGGGCGCGCGTCGTCGTCCCAGCCGACCTCCACCCGGACCATGCCCCCGGGGGGTGAGAACTGGAGCGCGTTCTTCACCAGGTTCCAGAGCACCTGACGGAGCTGGTCCGGGTCGGCGTGCACCCGGACCGGATCGGCCGGCGCGATCACCTCCACCCGGCCGGAGACCCCTGGCCGCGCGACCTTCGTCACTTCGCTGGCCAGGGCGCACAGGTCCACGCCGATCGGGTCGGGGGTCCGCGGTTTGCCGACCTCCAGCATGGTGCTGACGAGGTCGTTCAGCCGGTCCACCTCGCCGAGCACGAGTGAGAGCAGCTTGCGATCCTCCGGGTCGAGCTGCCGCGCCTCGCGGACCATCTCCACCGATCCGCTGATCGAGCTCAGCGGGTTGCGGATCTCGTGCGCGAGGCCCGCGGCGAGGCGCCCGAGCGCGGCGAGGCGCTCGGCCCGCTCGGCCTTCTCCCGGAGCTGGCTGAGCTCGGTCAGGTCCTGGAAGAGCACCAGGCTCCCGCGCACGGCGCCCTCCGCGTCGCGCAGCGGGGAGCAGCTGAACCCCACCGGGAAGCGCGTCCCGTCGACCCGGACCGCCTCGCCGTCGCCGCGGTCGATCATCGAGACCCGCGGCGGATCGAGCGGCAGGTGCGCGTCGATCGAGGTCCCCTCGAACTCGCCCTGTGCGCCGCCGAGCAGCGCCGCCCCCGCGGGGTTGATGCGGGTGACCACACCCTCGAGGTCGGTGGTGACCAGCCCCGAGATCAGCGAGCGCAGGATGTCCTCGTTCAGCCGCGCGAAGCCGGCCGCGCTCTGAACCGCCTCCTCGAGCTGTCCTCCGGTGCGCCGCAGCCGCTCCGCCAGCGCGCCGGCCAGCAGCCCCACGAGCACGAAGCCGACCAGGTTCCGCAGCACGGCGAGCGCCAGCTCGTCCAGGGGGAGCAGAGCGTGGGAGTCCGTGGCCGGGGGAAGCCAGCCGTTGGCCACGGCCAGCGCGATGCCCACGAACGCGATGAGGGCCGACGCGGTGGTGACCTGCGCCGCGCGGGAGCCGAGGGTGAGGGCGGCGGCCAGGATCACCACGCCGTAGAGGAAGCTGAAGCCGCTCGCCGCGCCGCCGAAGGCGTAGACGAGGGTGGTCACCAGCCCGAGGTCCCACACGATCTGGATGCCCGCGAGCAGCGTCGGCCGGCGGGTGCGCGGCAGCAGCACCGCCACGACGAGAGACATCGCGAAGGTCCCCGCGATGGAGACCATGAGGGCGTCCGCGACGAACGCGCCCATGCTGGTCTCGTCTGCGAGGACGAGGCTGCCGCCGAGCAGGAGCGTCGTGACGACCAGACGCCCGCCGAGCAAGAGTAGCTGACGGGAGATCGGCGGCCGCGGGGCCTCGTCTGCTGCGCCTGCGGCGCCCTCCACGGCTACTCCGATTGGATGTTGCCGGCGATGCTGAAGATCGGCAGGTACATCGCGACGAGGATGAACCCGACCATGCCGCCCACGACGACGAGCATGATCGGCTCGAGCATCGAGGTGAGCGCGGCGACGGCCACGTCGACCTCGTCTTCGTAGAAGTCCGCGATCTTGTTGAGCATCTGATCGAGCGCGCCGGTCTGCTCACCGACGCCGATCATCTGCACCACCATCGGGGGGAAGACCTTCGTCTCCATCAGCGGCTCGGCCATCGTGCGGCCCTCGCGGATCTTCTCCGACGTGACGAGGATGGCCCGCTCGACGATGACGTTGCCCGCGGACTTGGCCACCACGTTCATCGCGTCGAGGATCGGGACGCCCGACGAGAGCAGGGTGCCGAGGGTCCGCGTGAAGCGCGCGACCGCGATCTTGCGCATCACCGGGCCCAGGACGGGTACGGTCAGCAGCAGGCGGTGCCAGAACTGCTTGCCTCCCTTCGTGCGATAGCTGCCCACGATGCCGACCGCGATCGCGATGAAGAGGGGGATCAGCCAGTAGAGGTTCCCGACGAAGCCCTGGCTCACGTCGATGACGAACTTCGTGATGCCGGGGAGGGCGTCTTCGCCGCCGAAGTCCATGAACATCGCCTGGAACGAGGGGATGACCCAGGTCAGCAGGACGAAGAGCACGATGCCCGCGACGAACGCGATGATGCTCGGGTAGACGAGCGCGCCGCGCACCTGCCGCTTCAGCTTCACGCGCTTCTCGATGTAGACCGCGAGCCGCTGCAGGATGGTGTCGAGGATGCCGCCCAGCTCGCCGGCCGCGACCAGGTTCACGAACAGCTCGTCGAACACCTTCGGGTGACGCTTGAGCGCATCGGAGAACGTGCCGCCCTGCTCGACGTAGTTCTTGATGTCCTTGAGGATGTTCGTGAACTGCTTGTTCTCGCCCTGGGCAGCCAGGATCTCGAGGCACTGCACGAGGGGCAGGCCCGCGTCGATCATCGTCGCGAACTGCCGCACGAAGACCACCAGCTCCTTCTCGCTGACGGGCGAGCCGAACTGGATGTTGATCTCTTTCGGCTTCTTCTTGACCTTGACCGGGTTGAGGTTCTGCGCCTTGAGGCGGTTTTGCACCGCCTCGACGCTCTCGGCCTCCATGACACCCTTCTTGGTCTCACCGGTCCGAGCCTTGGCTTCGTAAACGAATTCGGCCATCTGGTCTTTCGCAGCCCGCGCAGCGGCGAGCGCCGGGGAAGCTTAGCCGGGGCGTTCGCTCGTGGTCAAAAACGGCTGGCCGATTCCAGCGTGAGCGGCCCCATCCTCAGCGGGCCGGCCGACGGCTCTGCGCCTGGTTCTGGGCGTGCGTGATCATGTTGCGGAGCTCGCCGGGGTCGTTGGACCGCCCGATCGCGTCCTCGAGGCTGATGATCCGCCGCGACAGCAGGGCCAGCAGCGACTGGTTCATCGTCTGCATCCCGCTCGTGGCCTGCCCCGTCTGCATGGAGGAGTAGATCTGGTGCACCTTGTCCTCGCGGATCAGGTTCCGGATCGCGGCGTCGGGGACCAGCACCTCGAGGGCGAGCGCCCGCCCGGGCCCGTCGGCGCGGGCGATCAGGTTCTGGCAGAGCACGCCCTGCAGCACGAACGAGAGCTGCGCCCGGACCTGCGACTGCTGGTAGGCGGGGAACACGTCGATGATGCGGTTGATCGAGCTGATCGCGCCGTTGGTGTGGAGCGTCGCGAAGACGAGGTGACCCGTCTCGCTGATGGTCAGCGCCGCCTCGATGGTCTCGAGGTCGCGCATCTCACCGACGAGCACCACGTCCGGGTCCTGACGCAGCACGTACTTCAGCGCCTCCTTGAACGAGCTCGTGTCGGCGCCGATCTCCCGCTGGTTGACCACGCAGAGCTTGTTGGGGTGGAGGTACTCGATCGGGTCCTCGATGGTGAGGATGTGCTGCCGCCGCTCCCGGTTGATCTTGTCGATCATGGCCGCGAGCGTGGTCGACTTGCCCGACCCGGTCGGTCCCGTCACGAGCACCAGCCCGCGCGGCAGGTTGGCCAGGTTCGAGACCACGGCCGGCAGCCCCAGCTCCTCGAACGTCAGCACCTTGAAGGGGATGGTGCGGAAGGCGCCCGCGACCGCCCCGCGCTGCATGAAGAGGTTGGCGCGGAAGCGGCTCAGGCCGCGCACGCCGAAGGAGAAGTCGAGCTCGTTCGTCTTCTCGAAGCGCACCGTCTGCTCTTCGGAGATCACCGAGTAGCAGAGCTGCTTCGTCTCGATGGGATCGAGCGGCGGCGTCTTCAGCGGCACGAGCGATCCGTCGATCCGCAGCTGCGGAGGCGAGCCCGTGGTGACGTGGAGGTCCGAGGCTCCGCGGTCGATCATGACCTTGAGGAGCTGGTGGATGGTGAAGCGCGGCTGCCCGTCCATGGGCCTCAGTCTACCGCGAAGGCGCGCTCACAACTCCAGCTTTCCCCAGCGGCCTCGCCGCATCCACTCCTTCTTCTTGTCGGAGCGGCTGATCACGCGGGCGGCCGACCACGCGGCCAGGAAGCGCCCCTCGAGGCCGAGCCCGGGCACGACCTGGTCGTTGCAGATCACCAGGCGCTTGATCGGGGCGCGGACCGGCAGGCTGCACACCCCGAGGGAGGTCGTGACGGGGTAGCCGTAGACGGGGCGCATCGTGTGCGGGCCTCGGTTCCATGGCTCCGGCGCGGTGCGATCGAGCCCCGCCCGCAGGTCCTGGACGCCGCGCAGGTCGTGCGGAGAGTCCATCACCTCGACGTGCTCGCCGAGGAACGGCACCAGCTCGCCCAGGCTGGCCACGATGCGCTCGCGCAGCCCCTGCACGTAGTCGGGCAGGTCCTCGACCCCGCGCCGCGGGATGAGCGCCTCGACGCAGAGCTGGCGCTTGCCCTCCGCGTCCACCGGCTCGACCTGGATCCGGAGCGCGTTGGCGGCCATGCGCGGCCGCTCGGGATCGCGCAGGTAGAACACGTCGCGGCTCATGCCCTCGGGCACCCCCGCCGCGTCCACGCGGAGGTTGAGCGTGTAGCGGTAGTAGCGGACGACGGGCTCTCCGATGCGCTCGAAGAGCTCCTCGAAGGGCGCGCGGTCGGGCACGAGCCGCACGAGCGAGGCGAGCGGCGCGCCGACGATGATCCAGCTGGCGCCGATCTCCTCGCCGCTCGCCGCGACGCGCACGCCCTGGGCGGTGCCGCGCTTGACCCGGATGGAGTCGATCTTCTCGGGGTCGCGGACCTCTCCGCCGTGCGTCCGGATGCTCTCGACGAGCATGTCCCGGAGCGCGGCGTAGCCGCCGTCGAGCGCGGCCGCTCCGCGCCGCCAGCTCGTGAAGAGGCGCGTGGTCCTCAGCCCCGTCGTGTGATCGGGATCCATCGCGTCCGAGAAGCGCGCCGGGAGATCGACCATCCAGCGGAAGGGATGATCCTCGGCCAGCTCCGCGAGCGGGTCGACGCCGTCTCCCTCCTTGCCGAAGGGGTGCTCGGCCATCGCGCGCGCCGCCTCGCGGCGCTCGAAGAAGCTCTGCGGCGGCCACATCAGGTCGCGATCCACGATCCGGTCGAGCAGCGCGTCGTAGCGGTCCGCGGCCGCGAGGAACTCCTCGACCGGGCGCTTCACCTCGGGCAGCTCCCGCTCGATCTCGCGCTCGAGCAGCGCGTCCTCACGGGTCAGGTCGAGGCGGTGGCGCGGACCACACACCTGGAAGGCGGGGTCGACGGCCACGGCGCGGCGACGGAAGAGCTGGTGCAGGGCGAGCTCGGCGAGCACGCGCCGGGCGGCGGGGGAGCCCGAGGCGGTGAAGGTGAACGGCTCGCGGGGGAAGACCACGCCGGGCATGGCCTCGTAGGTCGGCGGAAGCTCGTCTTGCGCGACGAGGAGGACGCGGAAGCCGCGCTTCGCGAGCAGCGCCCCGGCGAGCAGCGTCGGCAGCTGCGCGCCGACGCAGACGACGTCGTAGGCGCGGTGGGTCATCCCGCTTCAGCGTAGCGGACGCGGGCTTCGCCCTCGGCGTCGGGCATGGCCACCACCCGCCCGAGCAGGAACGGCTCCTCGCCCTCCGCCTCGAGGGCCGCGCGCAGCTTGCCTTCGTCGCTCGGCGGCGCGGCGATCACCAGGCCCGTGCCGAGGTTGAAGGTGCGGCGCATGTCCGCGTCGGCCACGCTCCCCGCCTCGCGGATCCGCTCGAAGATCGCGTGCGCGGGCGGCGCGCCCGGGTCGACCTCGGCGCCCAGCCCCTCGGGCAGCACGCGCGGGAGGTTGCCGGGGAGTCCGCCGCCCGTCACGTGGCAGAGGGCCCGCACGTCCGCCGCGGCGAGGGCGGCGCGGACCGCCTTGCTGTAGATGCGGGTCGGCGTGAGCAGCGCCTCTCCGAGCGGCGCGTCCAGCCCCTCGAGCCGCGCGTCGACCCCGTGCCCGGCGCGCTCGAAGAGGACCTTGCGCGCGAGCGAGAAGCCGTTCGAGTGCAGCCCGCTCGAGGGCACGCCGACCAGCACGTCGCCCGCCTTCACCCGCGCACCGTCGAGGATCTTGCTCCGCTCGACCACGCCCACCGAGAAGCCCGCGAGGTCGTACTCGCCGTCCGGGTAGCTCCCGGGCATCTCCGCCGTCTCGCCGCCGAGCAGCGCGCACTCGCCCTGCTCGCAGCCCGCGGCGATCCCGGAGATCACGGCCTCGGCGGTGTCGACGTCGAGCTTGCCGGTCGCGAAGTAGTCGAGGAAGAACAGCGGCCGGGCGCCCACCGTGAGCACGTCGTTGACGCACATCGCGACCAGGTCGATGCCGACCGTGTCGTGCTTGCCGGCCAGGAAGGCGACCCGCAGCTTCGTGCCCACGCCGTCGGTCCCGGAGACGAGCACCGGCTCCTCGAGCCCGCTCGGGACGCGACAGAGCCCGGCGAAGCCGCCGAGCCCGCCCAGCACCTCGGGGATCATCGTGCGCTTGGCGAGCGGTTTGATCCGGTCGACGAGGCGCTCTCCGGCCTCGATGTCCACCCCGGCGTCTTCGTAGGTCAGACCTTTGGTCACGGCGCGCGCACGCTAGCGCGGCGGGCGACCGCGCGCGAGCGGTTGACCGCGGCCACGGAGCGCCGCAGACTCTTTGCCGACTCATCCGATGGGGAAACTGTAGATGGTGTCAGCCCACACGCCCGCCCGGCCCTCGTCGCCCGAGCCCCTGCAGCTCGGCGAGCCCGGCCTCTCCTGGGAGGATCTGCACGCGCCGTCCGGCCTGGCGCGCCTTCTGGAGCGCTTCGAGGCCTTCCTCGGCGCCCGCGACGCGACGGGGCTGTCGCTCCTCCACGCGGCGCGTCGAGACCCGGACGCGCTCTCGGAGGCCGAGATCTCCGCGCTGGTGATCCGCCTGTCGCCCCAGGTCGGCGCGTTCCTCGCGCGGCTCTTCCGCGTGGAGCGGGAGGTCGAGGCCACCCGGCGGCGGGTCGTCTCCCACGAGCCGGTCTTCCAGTTCCGTAAGCACTTCGTGAAGAAGCGCCTGTTCAAGAAGGGCGCCGGGCCGGTCGTCGATCCGATCCAGGCCGGCGCTCTCTCGCGCGCGGCCTGGGAGGCGGTCGCGGAGCGATCCGACGACGAGGAGCACTTCGTCGCCGTCGCCACCCTCCGGCTGCTGGAGCTGCACGACACCGCGCGCAAGGTCGCGCGCGCGGGCGGCGCGAGCTGGACCGACGCCCTGCGCGCGAGACTGGACGCCGTGCGGGCCGCGGTCGGCGGCGCGCCGGGGGAAGACGACGAGGCCTTCACCGAGCGCGTGATGGCCACGGTCGAGGCCTGCCTGCGGACCCGCTCGCGCACCCCCGGCGACGCGGCGCGCCACTGGCCTTCGCTGCACCCGACGGTGCGCCAGGACTTCGCGCGGCTCGTCCCGCTCCGGGCCAAGGGCCTCGACCACGTGGGCGACGTCGAGCGGCGGGGGCGCCCCGAGCCGTTCGCGCTGACCGACGCGCGCGAGGGCGAGCGGGAGGTGGCCGCGCAGATCGACGCCTGCCTCTACTGCCACGATCGCGGCAAGGACTCGTGTCGGGGCGGCCTCCGCGACAAGCAGGGCGAGCTCCAGACCAACCCGCTCGGCATCGAGCTGGCCGGCTGTCCCCTCGACGAGAAGATCGGCGAAGCCCAGGCGCTCCGTCGCGCGGGCGAGGTGATCGGCGCGCTCGTCGCGGTCACGCTCGACAACCCGCTCTGCCCGGGCACGGGGCACCGCATCTGCAACGACTGCATGAAGTCGTGCGTCTTCCAGAAGCAGGAGCCCGTGAACGTGCCGCGCGTCGAGACGGCCATCCTGGACGACGTGCTCGCGCTCCCCTGGGGGTTCGAGATCTGGTCGCTCCTGACGCGCTTCCACCCCCTGAACCTGCGCCGGCCGGTGCCGCGGGAGAACACGGGGCGCCGGGCGCTCGTCGTCGGGCTCGGGCCCGCCGGCTACACGCTCGCCCACTACCTCGTGAACGAGGGCTTCGGCGTGGTCGCCATCGACGGCCTGAAGATCGAGCCGCTGCCGCGGAGCTGGCTCACCGAGCCCATCCGGGACGTGGAGGCGCTGCGAGAGCCGCTCGACCGGCGCGTGGTGCTCGGCTTCGGCGGCGTCAGCGAATACGGCATCACGGTGCGCTGGGACAAGAGCTTCCTGACGCTGCTCTACCTGAACCTCGCGCGCCGGGAGACCTTCCGCGCCTACGGCGGGGTGCGCTTCGGCGGCACGGTCACCCTCGAGGACGCGTGGGCCCTCGGCTTCGATCACGTGGCGCTCGCGGCGGGCGCGGGCCGGCCGACGCTCGTCTCGATGAAGAACGGCCTCGCCCGCGGCGTGCGGCAGGCGAGCGACTTCCTCATGGCGCTGCAGCTGTCGGGCGCGTACCGCCGTGACTCGCTCGCCAACCTCCAGGTGCGGCTGCCGGCCGTCGTGATCGGGAGCGGGCTGACCGCCATCGACACCGCGACGGAGGCGCTCGCCTACTACGTGGTCCAGGTGGAGAAGGCGCTCGCGCGCTTCGAGGCGCTGACGGGGGACGCGACGGATCCCGTCAGCCGCGAGGCGGTGCTCGCGCGCTTCGACGACGAGGAGCGAGAGGTGCTCGAGGAGCAGCTCGCGCACGCCCGGGCGCTCCGAGACGAGCGCGCGGCCGCGGCCGCCGAGGGGCGCGAGCCGGACTTCCATCCGCTCCTCGACGCGTGGGGCGGCGTGCGTGTCGTCTATCGGCGCCGACTGGTCGACTCCCCCGCCTATCGCCTCAACCACGAAGAGGTGGTCAAGAGCCTCGAGGAGGGCGTGCGCTACGTGGAGCTCGCCTCTCCACGCGAGATCCACGTCGACGAGCACGGCGCCGCCGTCGCGGTCACCTTCGAGCGCAACGCCCTCGAGGACGGCCAGCTGCGGGCCACCGGCGAGGCGCTCCGTCTGCCCGCCCGCTCGGTCTTCGTCGCCGCGGGCACCAAGCCGAACGTCACCTACGAGCGGGAGCACGCGGGCACGTTCGCGCTCGACGCGCGCGGCTACTTCCAGACCCACGCCGCGCGCCGCGCCGGAGAGGGCGTGACGCTCGAGCCGGGTCCGGGCTTCTTCACCAGCCACGTCGGGCCAGCGGGTCAGACCGTCAGCGTCTATGGCGACAACCACCCGCGCTACGCGGGCAGCGTGGTCAAGGCGATGGCGAGCGCGAAGGACGGCCACCGCGAGGTCGCGCGCGTCGTGCCCGAGGCGGACCTGCCGCTCGAGGCGAGGGAGGAGGGCTGGCGTTCGCTCGTCGCCCAGCTCGACGAGGAGCTGCTGGCGCGCGTGCACGAGGTGCGCCGCCTTGCGCCGAGCATCGTCGAGGTCGTGGTGCGCGCGCCGCGGGCCGCGCGGGGCTTCGAGCCCGGCCAGTTCTATCGCATGCAGAGCTTCGAGCGGCACGCAGCCAAGATCGACGGCACCCCGCTCGTGATGGAGGGCATCGCGCTCACGGGCGCCTCGATGGATGTGGAAGAGGGCTTGCTGTCGACCATCGTGCTCGAGATGGGCGCGAGCTCGAAGCTCTGCGCGCACCTCTCGCCGGGTGACCCCGTGGTGCTGATGGGGCCGACCGGCCGCCCGAGCGAGATCGCGCCGAACGAGTCGGTGGTGCTGGTCGGAGGTGGGCTCGGCAACGCGGTGCTCTTCAGCATCGCGCGCGCCTTCCGCGCCGCGGGCTCGCGCGTGCTCTACGTCGCCGGCTACCGGGACAGCGCGATGCTCTTCAAGCGAGAGGAGATCGAGGCGGCGACCGACCAGGTGATCTGGGCCACCGACGCGGGCGCGCCCATCGAGCCAGCGCGGCCCCAGGACGTGCACTTCCGCGGCAACATCGTCGAGGCGATGCTCGGCTACGCCCGCGGAGAGCTCGGCGACGTGCGGGTCCCGCTGTCCGAGGTGGATCGGCTCCTGGTCATCGGCAGCGACGGCATGATGAACGCGGTCGCGAGGGCCCGACACGGCGTGCTCGCGCCGTACCTGAAGGCGGGCCACGCGGCGATCGGCAGCATCAACTCGCCGATGCAGTGCATGATGAAGGAGGTCTGCGCCCAGTGTCTGCAGCGGCACGTCGACCCGGTGACGGGCGAGGAGCACATCGTCTACAGCTGCTTCGACCAGGACCAGCCGCTCGACCGCGTGGACTTCGCCCACTTGAAGCAGCGGCTCCGGCAGAGCTCGGTCTCCGAGAAGCTGAGCGACCTCTGGCTCGCTCGGCTGACCGCGTCCGCCGCCGCGGAGTAGGGGGCGTCAGTCGAGCGCGGACGCGATGGCGGCCGCGAGGCCCTCGCCGTCGTCGAGCGAGCCGCTCTTCCACCCGATCCCGAGGCCCCCGTCGGCGCCCTTCGGGATGATGTGGAAGTGGACGTGGAAGACCGCCTGGTGGGCGGCGGCCCCGTTGTTCTGCAGCACGTTGTAGCTCTCGGCGCCGGTGGCCTTCATCACCGCGCGCGCCAGCCTCGGGAGCACCCGCCCGATCGCCGCCGCCTGCTCGTCGGAGAGCTCGTGCAGGTAGGCTTTGCGCTCCTTCGGGATGATGAGGAGGTGCCCCTTCGACAGCGGGTTGATGTCGAGGAAGGCCAGCACCTGCGCGTCCTCGTAGACGCGGTGACAGGGGATCTCGCCGTCGAGGATCTTGTCGAAGATGGTCGCCATCAGGCCCCCTTCGACTGCCAGCGCGCGTGTCCGACGAAGAACGGGCCCATCTGCGCGATGTACTCGGCGGTCTGGCGGGTGCTGCGCATCGCCTGCACGACGTGCGAGAGCGGGTGCAGCTTCTGTCCGATCAGCCCGATGAGGAACTCGTTGTCCTTCGCGTCCAGACCGTGGCACGCGAGGCGAACGTCGTGCGCGAGGTCGCGCTTGCCGTACGCCATGCCGATGCCCGCGTGCTCGCGGAGGATCGAGGCTTGCTCGGCGCGGTCGAGGGCGGCGAACGCGCCCGTACGACGCAGCGGATACCAGATCGCCCACGGCGCCTTCGGATCGGTGACGTTGTCGATCGGCCGCTGCAGCAGCCAGTACGGCAGATCGGGCTCGTATCCGCTCGAGTACGTCCGGCCGAGCATCGTGTAATCGATGCGGGGCACGAGCCGTCGCAGCTCGGGCGCGCGGAAGACGGGCCGCACGTTCGTCACGAAGTGCGCCGGATCTTTGCTCCAGCTCAGCAGCGCGAGCCCGAACGGCGAGCTGGCGTCCTCGTAGATCACCCCCGGGAGCTTCGCCTTCTCGCAGCCGTCGACGAGCGCGCCCGCGGCCTCCTCGGGGTCGACCTCGGGGGGCGAATCGAAGACCAGCAGCTGCATGAAGAGCCGCTCGTCGAGCTTCTGCCGCTCGCCGTCTTTCTTGCCGCCGTACTCGTGGAGGTCCACCTCGGGCAGACCCGGCCTCTTGCTCTCTTCACTCATGGCTTGGCTCCTGCGCTGGATACGCGGTTTCGATCGAATGCGCGGCGCGCGTGCCCGACGGGCGCGTCCCGGAGGGTAGGGCGATCCGCCGCGTTCAGTAAGGGTTGTCGGTGGAGAAGCCCGCGCCGCGGCGTCCCCCGCCGCTGGCGCCGCCGCTCCGGCGGGCGCTCCCTCCCGAGGAGGCGGCTCCCCCCCGGCGCGAGGCCGAGCCGCTGCGCCGCGCGGCGCCTCCACGTCGCGCCCCGACGCTCGCCGAGATGCGCGGCGCGGGCCGCGGCCGCAAGCGGAGCACGACGTCGCGATCGCCGCTCAGGCGCACCGTCTGGGTGGCGTCCCGGTGGCCTTCGGCGCTCGCGGACAGGCGATGCCGAGAGCCCGCCTCGAGCTCGCCCCGGAAGGGGTTGGCGACCTCGTCGCCGTCGAGCTCGAGCGTCGCGTTCGGTGGGTTGGTCCGGACGCTCAGGACGTGGGTGGCCGGCTCCTGGGCCGCAGCTTCGGCGGCGGCGACCTCGGCGGCAGCGGCCTCGGCGGCGGCGGCCTCGGCGGCAGCCGCCTCGGCGGCAGCGGCCTCGGCGGCGGCGGCCTCGGCGGCAGCGACCTCCGCCTCTGCCTCTGCGCTGGCCGTCTCGGCGGCCGCTTCGGGCGCCTCCGTCTCGGCCGACGCGGGTTGTGACTCTTCGGCCGCGGCGAGCTCGGTCTCGCGCGGCCCCTCCGGCTCGTCCGCCGGAGCCTGCGCGGCGTTGGGCGGCTCGGCGCGTACCGCTTCGTCTCCCCCCGAGAAGGCGATCGCGACCCCCACGAGGCCGAGCAGCAACAGGGCGACGCCGGCGAAGAGGAAGAGCTTGGTGCTCGAGGACGTCGGCAGCTGGACGATCTCTTCTTCGGCGCTCTGCGCGAGCACCGGCTCCGGCGCCGCGGCGACGACGGGCGTCGACGCAGCGCGCTGTTGTTTGGCCGCGGCCGCCGTCGATCCGGAGCCCGCAGCCTGCGCGGCAGCGCCTGCCTTCGCGCCAGCCGCGTGGTTGGCCGTCGGGCTCGCGGCCGCCGACGCGCCCTCCTTCGCGTCCGCAGCCTGGACCGCCGCGCTCGCGTTCGCGGCTTCCGCCGCAGAGGCGGACGCGGCCGTGGCGCCCGCAGCGTCCGCCTGGGTCGCCGCCGCGCTCGCGGCCTCGGTCGCGGGTGCCGTCGCGGAAGCGGCGTCGGATGCGGAAGCGGCGTCGGTCGCGGAAGCGGCGTCGGTCGCGGAAGCGGCGTCGGTCGCGGAAGCGGCGTCGGCCGCGGAGGCGGCGTCGGTCGCGGAAGCGGCGTCGGTCGCGGAAGCGGCGTCGGTCGCGGAAGCGGCCTCGGTCGCGGGAGCGGCGTCGGATGCGGCCTCGGATGCGGAAGCGGCGTCGGTCGCGGAAGCGGCGTCGGTCGCGGAGGCGGCCTCGGATGCGGAAGCGGCGTCGGTCGCGGAAGTGACCCCGGTCGCGGACGAGGTCGCAGGAGCGGCGTCGGTCGCCGGCGCGTCCGCGGCCCACGCCCCGCCATCCTCTTCGGTCCCGTCCTCGGCCGGCTTCATCTTCTCGAACTCGCCGCCGAGCTCCCAGAGCGCGAAGATCTTGGAGGCGTGCTCCTCGGCGACGGCCTCGTCGAGGTCGCCCGCCGCGCTCCAGAACCCTTCGTCTCCGCCCGTCTCTTCGGCCGGCTTCTCGTTCGTGCTCATGGCCGTGGCCAGCGTACCACTCGGGGGACGCCCCTTCTACTCACGCGGCTCCTCACGCGGCTACTCGTCCGGGAACAGCTCCGCGAGCCGGTCGTCCCACTCGTCGGCCACCGTCGCCATCGTGTGTAGCAGGTCCTCGAACTCCTCGAAGTCGAGCCCGCTCAGCCGGCGCAGCGCGCGCAGATAGACGGCGTCCTTGTCCTTGTCGATCGCGAACGCCGCGTCGCTCGTGACGAGGAAGTTGAGCTCGAGGAGCCGACGGTAGAAGCCGTCGCGGCCCTCCTTCGGCACGTCCATGATGCGCGAGAGGAACAGGAGGATGCCGTGCTCCTCCAACACGTTGATGCCGACGGTGGCCGAGCCCCGCCGCACGTCCGTGTATCCGTCCTCGTCGAGCGGGTCGAGCGCTACGCCGACCGACTCCCCGAAGCGCTTCAGGTAGTCGTTCACCATGTCGTTGGCGTCGCGGTAGCTGCGCCCGAGCGTGCGGTCTTCGTAGGTGGGATCGCCGTCCATGCTGCTCTCTCCCTGTCGCGCTCCGTGGTACCCCTCACCGCATGGGTCGCGTGGCAGCATCCTACCTCAGGGGCGTTTGGGGAAGAACCGCCTTGCTCGCGGCGCTCACCGTCGCCTGCGGCGAGGATCCCGCGCCCCCGCCTGCTCCCCCGCCGCCCCCCGAGCCCGCGCTCGACGAGGCGTTCGCGATGGACCTCGAGGCGCTGCGCGAGGGCACCAACGCGCTCGGGGCCGCGGCGCAGAGCGCCGAGGGCACGCCCGACGGGGTGGCCCGGGCGCGTCGCGCGGCGGCCCTCGCGCGGGTGCTGTCCGTGCGCGATCCCGACGGCCCCTGGCTGGAGCGAGGGCGCGCCTGGCTCCTCGAAGCGAGCCGACGAAAGACGCTCGCGGGCGCCTGCGACGCCGCGCTGGAGCTGGCCGCGCTCGAGGCGCGGGACGCGGTCGACCCGGGGGCCGCCTATCTCGTCGCCTACCGGATCACCCGACGATTCGAGGAGGAGGCGTGCGTCGCCGAGGCGCGCCGCATGATGCAGGTGCTCGAGGCCTGGCGCCCGAGCGCGGGGCAGCTCGCCCGTATCGACGCGGATCCCGACGAAGGAGACCCGACCGCGGGGCTCGACGGGACCGCGCCGCCCGCCCCGAACGGGGCGCCGGACCTCGCCGCGTGGGCGGCGGAGCGCGCCGAGACGGGGGCCCGTTCGTCGCTGACGAGCCTCACCGTCTACGGCCACGGCGACGGCGACGCCGCTCGCTCCGTCCGGGCGGTGCTGCGCTTCGACCGGGTGGTGGCGTTCGAGCACGGCGAGGCCAGCGCGGAGGGCGCGATGCCGCGCCGGACCTGGTTCGAGCTGTCCGGCGTGGCGTTCGGGGAGGGGGTGGCGGACGCGCTCGCGGTCGACGCGGGCGGCCTGCGCCGGATCCGGAGCGTGGAGCGAGACGGCGGCGCGCGCGTCACCTTCGACCTGGATCCGGAGGCCCGCTTTCACGCGTTCGTGCTCCCCGACCCCTTCCGGATCGTGCTCGACGTGGAGGAGGGGGGCCCGCGCGCGGAGGGCCCGGTGCGACGCATCGTGCTCGACCCGGGGCACGGAGGCGACGACTTCGGGGCGCGCGCCTTCGGCATGCGCGAGTCCGATCTGACCCTCGACCTGGCGCGCCGCGTGCGCACGCTGCTCGCCCGCCGCCTCCCGGACGCGCAGGTCGTGCTGACCCGCGAAAACGACACCTTCATCTCCCTCGAGCAGCGCGCCGCGATCGCGAACAGCATCGGCGCGGACCTCTTTTTGTCGATTCACCTCAACGCGGCCGACGACGAGGTCGAGCGGGGCGGCGTCACCACCTTCGTGCTCGACACCAGCGACGATCGCCAGGCGCTTCGACTCGCGGCGCGCGAGAACGGGACCACCGTGGACGAGGTCGACAGCCTCGCGCGGCTCCTCGCGCAGCTCCACCGCAGCGATCAGGTCGCGGCCTCGCGGGACGTCGCCGGGCAGGTCCATCGCGCCACCCTCGAGGCCGGCCGCCGTCACCTTCCGTCGCTCCACGATCGCGGCGTCAAGAGCGCGCTGTTCTACGTGCTCGTCGGCGCGCGCATGCCGGCGGTGCTGCTCGAGGCCTCGTTCCTGAGCCGCAGGCAGGAAGCGGATTTGCTGCGCGAGACCCCGTACCGGCAGTCTCTCGCCGAAGGGATCGCCGAGGGGATCGTGCGCTGGGCCGAGTGAGAAGGTGTCTCAATTTGCGTCGGGGGGTGCCCCGCCGAATACTCCGCACGCTTTCATGGGCGATCCCTCCGCGAGACCTGCGATCGACCTCGGCCGACTGGCGCCGGATCTTCAGCACACCTGCGACGACTACTGCGGCTCCTACCGCGATCGTCTCGCGAAGGAGGTGCGGAGCGGCGGGGGCGGGCTGTCGGTCGTCGAGCTGCACTCTCGAATCCTCGACGGCCTGCTGGGCGCGCTCTACTGCGCGGCCGACGCCGCCGCGCGGGCGGAGGGGCACGAGCCGAAGGGGCGCGTAGCGCTGGTCGCGGTCGGCGGCTACGGGCGGCAGAGCGTCGGCCTCTGCTCGGACGTGGACGTGCTCTTCCTCTGTGACGACCCGAGCGATCGCCACGTCGGCGCGCTGGCGGAGGGGCTGCTCTACCCGCTCTGGGACGTGGGGCTCGACATCGGGCACGCGGTGCGCGGCGTCGACGAGACCCTCGATCTCTCGCGCGAGGACCTCCGCACGGCGACCACGCTGCTCGACATGCGGCGCGTGGCCGGCGACAAGACCATCCTGCAGGAGCTCGTCGGTCGGGCCCGCCGGGGTCTCTTCAACGAGGGGCTCGAGCGCTTCCTCGCGCAGCTCGCGGCGGACGTCGAGGAGCGGCACGAGCGCTTCGGCGGCTCGCTCTTCTTGCTCGAGCCCGAGGTGAAGCTCGGCTGCGGCGGGCTCCGCGACCTCGACGTCGCGATCTGGGCCGCGAAGGCGCGCTGGGGCGCGACCGAGACCTCGGAGCTGGTCCGCCACGGCGCGCTCTTGCAGCGCGAGGTGGAGGAGCTCCACACGGCCGAGGAGATGCTCTGGCGCGTGCGGAACCTGCTGCACCTCCGCGCGGGGCGGCGCCAGGATCGGCTGACCTTCGAGGACCAGGAGGAGATCGCGACGCAGCTCGGCTTCGTGCACGGCGTGACCCTGGCCGTCGAGCAGTTCATGCAGGCCTACTATCGCCACGCGCGCGTGGTGGAGCAGACGACCGAGCGCATGCTGGCGCGCGCCCGTCAGACGGTGCGCACCGCGCCGGCGCAGCAGGAGGATCTCGGCGGCGGCGTCCTCCTGTTCGACGGACACGTCACGCTCGAGGACACCGACGCGCTCGAGAGCGACCCGGTGCTCGCGCTGCGCCTCTACGACGCCGTCGCCAAGCGAGACAAGCCGCCGTACCCGTTCGCGCGGGACGCGATCGCGCGCGCCGCGGCTCAGCCCGCGTGGGCGGAGCGGCTGCGCGCGGCGCCCCAGGCGAGCGCGCTCTTCCTCGACGCGCTCAGCTGCGCGGCGAAGGCGCCGGTGAAGCGCAGCTCGATCCTCGCGGAGCTGCACGAGGTCGGCCTGATGCTGGCGATGGTGCCCGAGTTCGAGCCGGTCACCGGGCGCGTGCAGCACGACGTCTATCACGTCTACACGGTGGACGTTCACTCGGTCGCGGCGGTGGATCGCCTGCGGGCGATCAAGCGCGGCGACTACGCGTCGTCGCTGCCCCTGGCCTCGCGCCTCGCGGCGGAGCTCCCCCGGCCGGCGCCGCTCTTCCTCGGCCTCCTCCTGCACGACATCGGCAAGGCCCACGGCAAGGACCACTCCCGCAAGGGCGCCGTCATGGCCAAGCCCATCGCGGAGCGCCTGGGGCTGAGCGCGGTCGATGTCGCCCACGTGGTGTGGCTCGTCGAGGAGCATCTGAGCCTCTATCACTGGGCCACGCGCCGCGACACCTCGGACCCGGAGGTGATCCGCGAGGTGGCCAACCAGGTGGGCAGCGTCGACCGGCTGCGCGACCTCTATCTCCTGACGGTGGCCGATCTCTCGACCACCAACCCGAACGCGATGACCTCCTGGAAGGCGCGCATGCTCGAGGACCTCTACCTCGCGGTCGTCAACGAGCTGGAGGACGAGGCGCCCCAGGGCGCGGCGCGCCGCGCGGACGCCATCCGCGAGGAGGTCCGCGTCGGCTTCGTGGGTGACGCGAAGCCGGCCGAGCTCGAGCGCTTCCTCCAGGAGATGCCGGACCGTTATCTGCTCGCGAACCCGGTCGACGCGATCCGCGCGCACGCCCGGATCGCCCGCGACCGCGACGGCGCGCCCGTGCACCTGTCCATCGAGCCCGGCCCGAGCCCGGACGTCGCGGAGCTGGTGGTGGTGACCGACGACCGCCCCGGCCTCCTCGCCGACGTGGCGGCGGCGCTCGCCGCGCAGCGCCTGTCGATCGTGGCGGCCCAGGTCTACACCCGCGACGCGCAGGGCGCGGGGGAGGGCGCCGAGGCGTTCGACGTCTTCCACGTGCGACGCGCGAGCGCGGGCGCCGAGGGCGAGCCGATGGACGACGTGAAGCTCGGCCGCGTCCGCGCGGATCTGGAGTCGCTCTGGCGCGGCGAGACCACCGCGGCGGAGCTGCTCGCGCGCAAGCTGCGCAGCCCGTCGTGGGCCAAGCGTCACAGCCCGGACGTGCCGACCGAGGTTCAGGTCGACAACGACGCCTCGCCTCGCTTCACGGTCATCGACGTCTTCACCCGAGACCGGGCCGCGCTCCTGCACGCCATCGCGCGCACGCTCTACGAGCAGGGGCTGAGCATCGGCATCTCCAAGGTGAACACCGAGGGCGAGCGCGCGGCCGACGTCTTCTACGTGGTCGGCGCGGACGGCAAGAAGGTCGACGACCGCGACCTGCTCGCGAGCCTGCCCGGGCTGCTCAAGGCGGCGATCGAGGGCACGGAATCGTGAGCCGTCGCGGGGGGATCGAGGCGGCCCTGGCGCTCGTTCTGCTCCTCGGCTGCGGGCCGACCCGGAGCGCGCGCCCCGCCGACTCCACGGGCGGCGGCGCGGTGATGTTCGAGGACGAGCGCGCGGCGGCCGCGGCGCCGGAGGCGTCTCCCGAGGTCAGCCGGGGCGAGTCCTTGCTCGCGGCGGGAGACGCGGCGGCGGCGGAGCAGGCGTTCCGCGCCGCCATCGAGGCCGACCCGGACGACGCGCGGGCGCACCTGGACCTCGGCCTCGCGCTGGAGATGCAGGAGCGGCTGCCCGAGGCGGAGCTCGCCTACCGGGCGGCCGTGAGGGCGAGCCCGACCTTCGCCGAGGCGCTCAACAACCTCGGCGTGCTCCTGCGCGACACGGAGCGCTCGGAGGAGGCCGTCCGCACCCTGCGCCAGGCGGTGCAGGCCCGACCCGGGTTCGCGTCCGCGCAGCTGAACCTCGCGCTCGCCCTGGAGGAGACGGGCGATCTCGAGGCGGCCATGTCCAGCTATCGCCGCGTGATCGAGCTCGCGCCGCGCGAGCCCACGGCGCGGGTCCAGCTGGGGCTTCTCCAGCTCGCGCAGGGCGAGACCGAGCAGGCCCTCATCACGCTGCGCCGCGCCGTGCAGCCTGCGCAGGGGAACCGCGCCGCACTCTCCGCCCTCGGCAGCGGCCTCCGGCGCGCTGGCGACGCGGCCATGGCCGTCCGCGTGCTGCGAGAGTCCATCGCCGCGGAGGAGAGCCCGGCCCCCGCGGCCGTGCGCGCGGAGCTCGCGCTGGCGCTCTTCGCCGCCGACCACCGCGATGAGGCGGAGGCCGCGCTCGAGGCCCTGCTGCGCGACGACGGCAGCTACGCCACCGCGCACTACCTCCTCGCGAACATGCTCGCCGCGCGCCGGTCCTGGCGTGAGGCCGGCCAGCACTACCAGGCGTATCTCCGCGCGGCCCCCGACGGGGAGCACGCAGAGCAAGCGCGCGGTCGGCTCGCGTTCGTGCGTCGCCAGTAGTCGGTAGCGGGCCTCAGAAGCGGCAGTCGAGCCCGAGGGCGCCAGGGCCGCACATCGTGGCCGCGGCCTCCGCCGGGGCGTCACCGCGCTCCGTGAGGGCCGCGATGAGCCACGCGACGCCGAGGCCGAGCGCCACCACGCCGAGGCCGACCGTCAGACCGAGGGCGACGTCGCGCTGCGTGATGATGTCCGGGCGGTTCACGCAGCCGAAGATGGGCGGATCGGCCGACTCGAGCTCATCACAGCCGCTGAGTTGATCCTGGCTCGTGATCAGAGCGATGCCGCTCCCGGCGGCCGCGACGGTCGCGAGCACGGTGCCCACGCCGAGGGCGGAAGCGAGAGGAGTGCCGCCGCCGACGCCGAGGACGCGCTCGTCGTAGGTCTGGGGCTCGGCTTCCGTCGCGGCGTCGGCATCTGCTTCCGAGTCCGCATCCGCTTCCGCATCCGCGGCCGAGTCCGCATCCGAGTCCGCATCCGCATCCGCATCCGAGTCCGCATCCGAGTCCGCTTCCGAGTCCGCTTCCGAGTCCGCTTCCGAGTCCGCTTCCGCTTCCGCGGCCGAGTCCGCTTCCGCTTCCGCGGCCGAGTCCGCTTCCGAGTCCGCTTCCGAGTCCGCTTCCGAGTCCGCTGCCGATCCCGATCCCGATCCCGATCCCGATCCCGCTCCCGATCCCGGTCCCGATCCCGATCCCGCTGCCGATCCCGCTGCCGATCCCGGTCCCGATCCCGGTCCCGGTCCCGATCCCGATCGCGACCCCGATCCGGTCCGAGAGCCCGCCTCCGGTCCCGTCCGAGAGTCCGCCCCCGATCCCGGCTCGTCCGCCTCGGCGGAGCCCTCCTGGGCGGTGGCCGAGCCGACGGGCGCGACGACGACGAGCAGCACCGCCACGAGCCACAGCCTGGCCATCACGGGCCTCCATCGGCGGGGGCGCACTCGCCGGCCGCTTCGCACAAGCCGTCCGGGAGAGGGTCGTTCTCGACCCGCGCGCAGCCCTTGCCGCCCCAGCGCAGGTCGTGCTCGGCCGGGAGCTGCGCGGGGCAGCGGATCATCGACGCCTGGCGCCGGGTGTAGAGGCACCACGGCTCGCCTTGTACACGGGCGAACAGGCCGGGGTCGCAGTTGACCAGCTCCGGGCTGGCGCAGCCGGAAACGACCACCGGCCCCGCCCAGAGAGCGAAAACGACCACCGCGCGCAGAATCAGCCGGCCATGCAGCACGCGAGCAGCCTGCCACCCGGCCGATCATCGGTCCAGCGACGGATTCGACCCGCCCAAAGCGACCTTTGACGAATTCTCGGATTGGCCAACTCGTCGCAATTGCAGCCAAAACGTTGCCCGCGCGGGCGTGGTTCGGACGGTTTTTGAAGAAAGGGGCTTGGCAAAACGTCCAAAGCGCGCACATTCTCTCTGTAAGTCGTCCAAACAGAACTTCGGGGAACATCATGAACACCAAGACCGACCAGCTCTCGTCCGTAGGCCGCTACATCCGCTCGCTCGGGGAGCGCCCGCCGCTCGAGCCCGAAGAGGAGCGCGAGCTCGCGCGTCGCTGGATCGACGGGGACGAGCTCGCGGGGCGTCGCATCATCGAGGCGAGCCTCCCGTTCGTGATCCGCGTGGCCAAGGGCTACCGCCGCTGGGGCATCCCGCTCGAGGATCTCATCCAGCAGGGCAACCTGGGCCTGCTCAAGGCGGCCAAGAAGTTCGACCCGGACAAGGACTGCCGTCTGATCACGTACGCGAGCTACTGGATCCGCGCCGAGATCCGCGACTACGTCGTCCGCACCTACCGCATCGTGCGCCTCGGCGCGACGGCCACCGAGCGCCGCGCCATCCGCGCCTACCGCCGCAGCGGCGTCGAGGGCCCGGAGGAGCTGGCCGAGGTCAGCGGCATGCCGCTGAAGCGGGCCAAGAAGCTCTGGCCGCTCCTGACGGCCGGCGAGGTCGCGCTCGACGCGAGTCGCCCCGACGGTACGCCCGTGGTCGAGCGTCTCACCGGGACCCAGAGCACGCCCGAGGAGACCGTGGCTCGCGACCACCGCATCCACCGCGTCCGCGCGATGCTGCCCGAGGTCCTGGCTTCGCTGACCGAGCGCGAGCGTCGCATCGTCGAGGCGCGCATGCTCGCCGACGATCCCTGCACCCTCCGGGAGCTGGGCAAGGAGCTGGGCGTCTGTCGCGAGCGCGTGCGTCAGCTCGAGGTGCAGGCGCGCGAGAAGCTGCGCGTCGCCTTCGCCGACTACGCCCCGGCCGCGGCCTGATCGTCGGGGTCCGGGTCTGGAGCACCCTCTGCGGCGCGGAAGCCGAGCCCGCAGATGAAGATCTCGTAGCTCTCGTTCCGCGTGGCCTTCGGCTTGACCACCTTGACCTTCTCGAAGCGCGCGGCCACCGCGGCCCGCGCCTGCTCGAAGTCTCCGCCCTGGAAGATCTTCGCGACGAATGATCCGCCCGGCGTGAGCACACCGACCGCGACCTCGAGCGCCTGCATGAAGAGCTCGAAGCTGCGCGCCTGGTCGGTGAAGCGATGGCCCGTCGTCGACGGAGCCATGTCGCTCATCACCACGTCCCAGGCCCCCGCGCCGCCGAAGTCGTCCGCGCTCATCTCGAGGAGATCGCCCTGGACGATCTCCGCGTTCTCGGGGAGCGCGCCGCGGAAGGGCTGGAGGTCCACGCCGAAGACCTTGCCCTCGCGCTGGACCTTCTCGGCCGCGTAGCTCGTCCAGGACCCCGGGAACGCGCCGAGATCGAGCACCCTCGCGCCGCGGCGCAGGATGCCCGTCTTCTCGTCGATCTCCTCGAGCTTGTAAACGCTTCGGGCGGCGTAGCCCTCGCGTTTGGCCCGCCGCCCGTAGGAGTCCTGATGTCGGCGCTTCCGTCGGGAGCGCGCCACGATCTTCTCAGGCCTCCGCGACCTTGCCGCGGTTCTTCTTCTTCACCGCGCCGCGGACCGTGATGTAGCCGTTGCGGGGGCCGGGCACGCCGCCCTCGACCAGGAGCAGACCCTCGTCGTCCATCACGCGCGCGATGGGCAGGTTGAGGATGGTGACCCGCTCGTCGCCGTACTGGCCGGGCATCTTCACGCCGGGGAGCACGCGGCCGGGGGTCATGTTCGCGCCGATGGAGCCGCCGTGACGCTTGTACTCGTGCGTGCCGTGACCGACGGTGCCGGCGCCGGCGAAGTTCCAGCGCTTCATGACGCCGGTGAAGCCGCGGCCCTTGGTCTGGCCCGAGACGTCCACGAACTGGCCCTCACTGAAGAGGTCGCTCGGCTTGAGCGCCTGACCGACCTCGAACGTGGCCACGTCCTCGGCCGAGAGGCGGAACTCGCGGACGACCTTCTTGGCCGACACGCCGGCCTTGTCGAAGAAGCCCTTCTCGGGCTTGTTGACCAGCTTCTCGCGCTTGTCCTCGAAGCCGAGGATGAGGGCCGAGTAGCCGTCCTTCTCCGCCGTGCGCTTGCCGAGCACGGTGCATCCACCGACCTTGAGCACCGTCACGCGGACGACGTCTCCGTCTTCGTTGAAAAGCTGAGTGTTTCCGAGCTTCTTGCCGATGAGGCCGGGATGCGTGTTCATGGGGTACCTGTGCTCACTGCGAAAAAGACGCCGAAGGATAGAGACGCAGCCTTCTGCGTCAAGGCCCGCCCGGTCCGAGAGTCGGGGTCCAGGGCGATCCGGGGGACGCGCGCGACCCCGGAGATCCGGCCGGTCGCAGCGGGACGCGCACCATGACGCGGGGGCGCGCCAGGCGCAAGCGCGAAACAGAGGGCTCCCGCGAGATCACGCGTCGGGGAGAACGACCACCCGGCGGGCCACGTCCCGCACGCGCCCGGACCCGCTCACCTGGAGCTGGACGCGCACGCGCTGGCCGGGGCGCAGGTCCCGCGCGGCGCCGGGCCGTCCCCGGATCACGAACAGGGTCTGGGGGTTCCAGCGCACGCGTCGCTCGCGATCTCCGACCGGCTCGACGCGGATGACGAGGGTGCGCGACGCGGTGTCCATCGCCGCGATCGGGCCGACGACCTCGGCCGACTGCGCCTCGGCGACGCTCCCCAACACGACGAGCGCGGCGACGACCACGAGGAGCCCACGTCTCATGAGGCGCTCGCGGTCTGCTCGAGCAGCTCCAGCGCCCGCTCCCCCGCCTCGTCGTCCCGCAGAGCCAGGGTCCGCAGCCCGGCGTACGCGGTGTCGCTCTCGGGGGCGAGCTTGGCGAGCGCCTCGGCGAGCACCACCGGATCGGTCCCGCGCGGACGCCTCGCGAGCGCGGCCAGCTCCGGGGCGAGCTCGGTCGCTCGCAGCTCGCCCACGAGCTGCACCGCGTAGCTGCGCGCGTCCCAGCGGAGCGCGCCGAGGACGCCGCGGAGCGCGGGCACGCCCCGCTCGTCGCCGAGTCGGACGAGCGCGGCGGCGGCGGCGGCCTTGAAGGCGAGCGGCTTGAGGAACGAGCCAGCCAGCCGCGCCAGGGGCTCGCGGGCCTCGGCCGCCTTCAGCTCCCCGAGCGCCCAGGCCGCCTCGAGGCAACGATCGCGATCGTCCAGCGCGACGATCAGCTGCGGAACGCCGCGCGCGTCGCCCAGCCGCGCCAGCCCGATCGCCGCGCCGCGGGCCACGTGCGGGGCGTCGTCGTCGAGGAGCGCGGCCAGGGTCTCGGCCGCGCGCGGATCCTCGAGCGCGCCGAGCGCGTCCGCGAGGTGAGCCCGCACCTCGGTGTCCGGGTCGTCGACGCGGACGGAGAGCGCCTCGGCCGCCTCGTCGGGGGCGAGCAGCGCGATGGAGGCGACGGCCTGGAAGCGGACCTCCGGGCGATCGCTCGCGAGCGCCTCCTTCAAGGCGGGCAGGGCGGCGCGGTCGCCCAGCTCGGCCGCGGCGATGAGCGCGACCTGTCGCACGGTGGGGTCCCCGTCCTCGAAGCGCGCGAGGATGGCGTCCAACGCCGTGGCGTCCTTCGTGCGCGCGAGGCTGGCCATCGCCTGAGCGCGCACCGCGCCGCTCCGATCCTCGAGCATCGCGCGCAGCGCGGCGCGGGCCTCCTCGACGCGATCCGTGGGCGCGTCGCCCAGCCGCTCGGCCGCCGCCGCGCGGAGCGTCGGGTCCTTGGCCCGCACGTCTCGGAGCGCCGCGTCGAAGTTGGGGCGGAGCGGCGGGAAGAGCCGCATCACACGCGCGCGCCGTAGATGAGCGAGTCGACGACGATCTGCGCGTTGCCGTTGCGCTCGAGCGCGACGAGCGCCTCCTGGATCATCTCGACCCGCTCGGCCGCCTTGCGCGCGCCCACCCGCTCGGCGCGCTCGCGGATGACGTCGGCGCGGTGACGGAAGGCGAGCCGCTCGTCTCCCAGCCCGAGGGCGGCCGCGGCCACGTCCCGGTAGAAGGTCACGAGCGCCTCGAGCACCACGCGGAGCTCGGCCTCGCCGCGGACGAGGTCCTCCGAGGCGCGCACCATCTCGCCGGGCTTGCCCACCGTGCAGACCTCGTCGAGCGCGAGCGCGGCGTCGAGCAGCTCGGTCGCGCCGCCCTCCGCCAGAGCGAGGGCGCGATCGGCGCGGCCATCGGCCAGCGCGATCGCCGGGCCGCGCGCCTCCTCGTCGAGATCGTGGGCGGCGAGGATGTCGTCGAGGACGGGCGCGGGCAGGCGCCCGAAGCGCACCCGCTGGCAGCGCGAGCGGATGGTGGGGAGCAGTCGATCGGGCCGCTCGCTCAGCAGGATGAAGTGCACGCCGCGGCGCGGCTCCTCGAGCGTCTTGAGGAGCGCGTTGGCCGACTCGGGCGGGTGCTCGGGAAAGGAGACGTCGGCCTCGGGGAAGATCAGGAACGCCGCCTTGGCCTCGAAGGGCGCGAACTGCGCGACGGGCAAGATCTCCTGGCGGAGCGTCTCGACCGCGATGTTGCGCTTGCCCTCGGCGCGCGGCTCGAAGATCCGGACGTCGGGGTGGGTGCCCGCGCTGATGCGAGCGCGCGCCTTGTCGTCCGCGCCGATGACCCGCTCGGCCAGCGCCCGCGCGGCGAGCTGCTTGCCCACGCCGCTCGGCCCCTCGAAGAGGTAGGCCGACGCGACCCGGTCGGTGGCCACCGCGCGCTCGAGGATGTCGACGGCGGTCTTCTGCGCCCGCACGCCCGCGAAGCGGTCGGCGCTCACGCCGTCATCCCCTTGGGCAGCTCGAAGAGCGCGCCCGCGATGAGCTCGACCGACTTGACCAGCTCGTCCGCGTCGATGACGTCGGGGTCGACGAAGACCTGCAGCACCAGCCCGTCCAGCAGCCCGAGGAGCAGACGCGGGATCAGCGCCGCGTCGACGCGCGGGTGGATGCCGAAGGCCGAGAGCACGCCGACGAGGTGCTCGGCCGTCTGCGCGGAGGCGAAGCGGTAGTAGCCCGCCAGCTGCGGGCGGAGGCTCTCGTCGTGCAGGGCCTGCGCGAGCAGATCGGCCACGACCGCGACCTCGTCGCTGCGGCTCACCCGCACCGCCCAGAGCTCGCGGACCGCGCTCCGCAAGGCGTCGAGGGGGTTCTGTCCCCCCGACTGCCAGGCCGCCATGGTGCGCTGCGCGACCGCGTCGGTGGCCGTCTCGAGCACCTTGGACACCAGCTCCTCCTTGGTGGGGAAGTGGTAGTGGACGGCGCCCTTCGACATGCCCGCCTCCTTGGCGATGTCGTTGAGGCTGGTGCGCGCGTAGCCCTGCCGGGCGATGACCCGGGTGGCCGCGGCGACGATCTGTGCCGCGCTGATCGCCGACTTCTTGTAGCGCATGCGCCTGCTCGCGAGCGCTGCCGCTACTCCATCGACGGCGGGACGTAGTCCGGGTCGGGCTGGCAGCTGCTCTCCATCACGCCCTCGACGCGCTGGCAGCGGAAGCCCTCTTCGCAGTCCGCCTGGATCTCGCAGATCGTGCGGCAGAAGAAGTTGTTCTCGTTCGGCGCGCCAGGCGGCTCCGTGGTCTCGCTGTTCTCGGGGGTGCAGATCGCCCCGTCCACGCAGTCGTTCCTTGCCGGGCCGCCCGCGCAATTCTGTCCAACCTCACCCGGGCCACAAGCCACGAGGAGGAGACCCAGCGCACCCACGATCATCGAGAGCCGTCGCATCCTGACCTCCGGAAGGGCGGACCGTAGAAGAAGCGGCCTGCACCCGCAAGGTCGGCGTGCCCTGGAACGGTGGGCGGGGTAAGAAGGCGCCGCAATGGCCGTCAGTCTCCTCACCGATCAGGACAAGCATCTCTTCAACGAGGGCACCCACCAGCGACTCTACGAGCGGCTCGGGGCACACTTCGCCACCGACGACGAAGGGCAGCGGGGGGTCTGGTTCGCGGTCTGGGCCCCCGCGGCGCGCGCGGTCTCCGTCGTCGGTGACTGGAGCGACTGGGCACGCGAGGCCCACCCCATGACGCCGAGCGGCGAGAGCGGCATCTGGGAGATCTTCGTGCCCGGCGTCGCGCGCGGCGCCCTCTACAAGTTCCTCGTCCAGGGCCCGGACGGGTTCGAGGAGTACAAGAGCGACCCGTTCGGCCTCTTGCACGAGGAGCCGCCCAAGACCGCCTCGGTCGTGTGGGACCTCGACTACGGGTGGGGCGACGAGGCGTGGATGGCGACCCGCGAGGCGCACAACGGGCTCGACGCGCCGATGAGCGTGTACGAGGTGCACCTCGCCTCGTGGCGTCGCGTCCCGGAGGAGGACGACCGCCCGCTGAGCTATCGCGAGCTGGCCCCGCTCCTCGTGGCCCACGTGAAGGAGCTGGGATTCACGCACGTCGAGCTGATGCCGGTGATGGAGCATCCCTTCGGCGGATCCTGGGGCTATCAGGTCACTGGCTACTTCGCGCCGACGCATCGGCACGGCACGCCCCAGGACCTCATGTATCTCATCGACCAGCTCCATCAGAACGGCGTGGGGGTGATCCTCGACTGGGTGCCGGCGCACTTCCCGACCGACGCGCACGGGCTCGGGCGCTTCGACGGAACGCACCTCTTCGAGCACGCCGACCCGCGTCAGGGCTTCCACCCGGACTGGCAGAGCTACATCTTCAACTACGGCCGCCACGAGGTCCGGAGCTTCCTGATCTCGAGCGCGCTCTTCTGGCTCGAGCGCTACCACGTCGACGGCCTCCGCGTGGACGGGGTCGCGTCGATGCTCTACCGGGACTACTCGCGGGGCGAAGGCGAGTGGATCCCCAACGAGCACGGCGGGCGCGAGAACCTCGAGGCCATCGCGTTCTTGCGGCAGCTCAACGAGGCGGTCTACGCGGCCCACCCGGACGTGCAGACCATCGCCGAGGAGTCGACCTCCTGGCCGATGGTGAGCCGGCCGACGTTCGTGGGCGGCCTCGGCTTCGGGCTGAAGTGGGACATGGGGTGGATGCACGACACGTTGCGGTACCTGGAGCGTGATCCCATCCACCGTCGCTTCCACCACAACGAGCTGACCTTCCGCTCGCTCTACGTGTTCAACGAGAACTTCACGCTGCCCCTCAGCCACGACGAGGTCGTGCACGGCAAGGGCGCGCTGCTGAACAAGATGCCGGGCGATCGCTGGCAGAAGTTCGCGAACCTGCGCCTGCTCTACGCCTACATGATGTCGCAGCCCGGCAAGAAGCTGCTCTTCATGGGCTCGGAGCTGGCGCAGTGGCGCGAGTGGAACCACGACAGCAGCCTCGACTGGCACCTCCTCGAGGACGAGAAGCACGCGGGCGTGATGCGCCTGCTCGGGGACCTCAACCGTCGCTATCGCGACGAGCCGGCGATGCACCGCGGCGACTGCGAGCCGGGCGGGTTCACCTGGATCGACGGCAGCGACGCCGACCGCTCGGTGCTGTCGTACCTGAGGCAGGGGGAGGGCGCGCCGCCCGTGCTCGTGGTCGTCAACTTCACGCCCGTCGTGCGGTACGACTACCGGGTCGGCGTGCCGGTCTCCGGCGCGTGGGAGGAGATCCTCAACACCGACGCCGAGGCGTACGGCGGCAGCGGCGTGGGCAACCTCGGGCAGGTCGTCGCGGAGGCGGCGCCCGAGGACGGCCAGCCCTTCGCGCTCTCGGTCACCCTCCCGCCGCTCGCCGCGGTGTGGTTCCGGGCGCCCGAATGAAGGGACCCCGCTACATCTGCGTGCACGGCCACTTCTACCAGCCGCCGCGCGAGAACCCCTGGCTCGAGGCGGTGGAGCGGCAGGAGAGCGCGTGGCCCGCGCACGACTGGAACGCGAGGGTGACCGAGGAGTGCTACGCGCCGAACGCGCACGCGCGCATCCTCGACGCCGAGGGGCGCATCACGGCCATCGTCAACAACTACGCGCGCATCTCCTTCAACGTCGGGCCGACCTTGATGAGCTGGCTGGAGACCGAGCGGCCCGACGTGCACGACGCCATCGTCGACGCCGACCGACAGAGCATGGAGCTCCGCGGCGGGCACGGCGCCGCCATGGCGCAGGTCTACAATCACACGATCTTCCCGCTCGCCTCGCGGCGCGACAAGGTCACGCAGGTCCGCTGGGGGATCGCCGACTTCGTGCGCCGCTACGGGCGGCGGCCCGACGGCATGTGGCTCGCGGAGACGGCCTGCGACACGGAGAGCCTCGAGGTGCTCGCCGAGGAGGGCATCCGCTTCACCGTGCTGGCGCCGCACCAGTGCGCGCGCGTCCGGCGGTCCGGCGGGGAGTGGCTGGACGTCTCGGGCCAGCGTGTCGATCCGCGCCGCGCCTACGTGACCGAGCTGCCGTCCGGCAAGCGCATCGCGCTCTTCTTCTACGACGGCCCCATCTCGCGCGGGGTGGCCTTCGAGCGCCTGCTCGACGACGGGTATCGCTTCGCCGAGCGGCTGATGGGCGCGTTCGAGCCCGAGCGCGACGAGCCGCAGCTCGTGCACATCGCGACCGATGGTGAGACCTACGGGCACCACCACGCGTATGGGGAGATGGCCCTCGCGGTGGCGCTCTCGCACATCGAGGCCGATCCGGACGTCCGCCTCACCAACTACGCGGAGTTCCTCGAGCTGCACCCGCCGACGTGGGAGGCGCAGATCGCCGAGCGCACGAGCTGGAGCTGCGCGCACGGCATCGAGCGCTGGCGCGCGGACTGCGGCTGCAACTCGGGCACGGGCTGGCATCAGCGCTGGCGGGCGCCGCTGCGCGAGGCGCTCGACTGGCTGCGCGCGGAGCTGGATCGGGAGCTCGAGGAGGCGGCCCGCGAGCTGCTGCCCGACATCTGGGCCGCGCGCGACGCCTACATCGACGTGGTGCTCGACCGCTCCGCGGAGAGCCGGCAGCGCTTCTTCGACGGGCAGTGCGAGCGCGCGCTGACGCCGGCCGAGGTGCAGCGAGCGCTCGAGCTGCTCGAGCTGTCGCGCCACGCGATGCTCATGTACACGAGCTGCGGCTGGTTCTTCGACGAGCTGAGCGACCTCTCCACCATCCAGGTGCTGCAGTACGCCGGCCGCGCGGTGCAGCTGGCCACGGGGCTCTTCGGCGACCGGTTCGAGCTCGGCTTCCGCGAGCGCCTCGCCGCCGCGCCGAGCAACCGCCGCGACTACGGCGACGGGGAGCGCATCTACGACCACTTCGTGCAGCCCTCGAAGATCGAGCTCTCGCTCGTCGGCGCGCACCTGGCCACCAAGCGCGCCTTCGAGAGCGATCCCGGGGACAGCCGGATCGGCGGCTACGAGGGGACGCTCCTCGAGCACGACCTCGCGAAGACCGGCGGCTCGCGGCTCGCGGTGGGTCGCCTGCGGGTGTGCTCTCGGATCACGACCGAGGCGGCGGACTTCAGCTACGCGGTGCTGCACTTCGGCGACCACAACCTGATGGGCGGGATCCGACCCTTCGGCAACGCGGCGCGGCACGTGGGCTTGCACGGCGCGCTGTCGCACCCCTTCGGTCGCGCGGACCTGGCCGAGGTGGTCCGGCAGATCGATCGCCTCTTCGAGGGGCAGACGTTCTCGCTGCGCCACCTGCTGCTGGACGACCGCGAGGAGATCATGCGACAGCTGCTCGCGGATCGGACGCGGCGCATGGAGGAGCGGGTCGAGGCGCTCTACGACCAGACGGCGCCGCTGATCCGCTTCCTGGAGAGCGTGGACCTCACCTCGCCGCCCGTGTTCGGGATGGCGGCGGAGTACACCCTGCGGGCGCGGCTCCGGGCCGCGGTCGGGGCGGGGCTCGCGATCGATCTCGTCACGGTCTCCCGCCTCATCGCGGACGCGAAGGAGGCCTCGGTCGCGCTCGATCCGGTGGCGCTCGGGCGGGCCCTGCAAGAGACGCTGGAGCAGGTCGTCGAGGCGCTGGCCGCGGCCCCCGAGGACTTGGACCTGTGGGCGACGGCGGCCGCGCTGGCGGAGTTCGTGGCCGGGACGCCGTGGCAGCTCGACCCGCGTGAGGCGCAGAACGGGCTCTGGCGGCTCTGGGCCGAGCGGCTCCCGGTGTGGCGCGCGCGCGGGATCACCGAGGACCCCCACGCCCGGGAGCGCGAGCGGCAGCTCCTCCAGGTAGCGGCCGGCCTGGGCTTTCGAGTCTGAGCTTTCGAGTCTGGGCTTTCGAGTCTGGGCTTTCGAGTCTGAGCGCCCGCCTCGTGGTAGATGCGGGGCATGCACGAAGCGCAGTCGGGAGCCTCGGTCGCGGAGCTGTTCTCCATCATGCGGCGGCTGCTCGCGCCCGACGGCTGCCCGTGGGATCGCGCGCAGTCGCCCGAGACCCTGCGGCCGTTCGTCATCGAGGAGGCGTTCGAGGTCGTGGAGGCCATCGACGCCGGCTCGGAGCCGCAGCTCCGTGAGGAGCTCGGAGACCTGTTGCTGCAGATCGTCTTCTTGACCGAGATGGCGGAGAGCTTCGGCCCCGACGACGTCGTGCGCGGCATCTGCGACAAGATGGTGCGACGTCATCCGCACGTCTTCGCGGACGCCGAGGCAGACACGCCCGAGCAGGTCCTCGAGAGCTGGGACGCGATCAAGGCGCGAGAGAAGGGCAAGCGGGATCGCGGCGCGCTCGACGGCGTGCCCGTCGCGCTCCCCGCCCTGGCGCGCGCGGTCGCGGTGGGCAAGAAGGCGCGCAAGATCAACCTCGACTGGCCCGACGCCGCCGGCCCGCGCGCGAAGATCGACGAGGAGCTCGCGGAGCTGGACGCCGCGCCGGACCACGAGGCGGAGGAGGCGGAGCTGGGGGATCTGCTCTTCGCCATCGCGAGCTGGGCGCGCCACCGCGGTCACGATCCGGAGGCCGCGCTCCGAGGCACGCTGCGCCGCTTCGGCGAGCGAGTGCGGGTCATGGAGACGCAGGCGGGCGAGGAGGGGGTCGAGCTCGGCGCGCTCTCTCCCGAAGACATCGACGCCCGCTGGAACGCCGCGAAGGCTCAGCGATAGCCGGCCGGCGGCGCGGGGATGGCGTCGGCCGGAGACTGCCCCGGAGGCGGCGCGGCGTCGGCGCGCGCGAGGCTGAAGTTGTGCGCCATGGCCTCCTGCTGCTCCCGGACGAGGGCGCGGCTCCGGCGGTGCGCCTCGAGGTCCGCGAGCGCGCTCGCGAAGCGGGGCGCGGGGACCAGCCGGACCGCGGCCCGCAGCGCGCGCGCGGCGGCCTCGAACCGCCGACCGGCGCTGACGCGGGTGTCGAACCGGCGGGCCTGCCCGAGATCGTAGAGCACGATGGCGCGCTGATCGGTCGGCAGCGCGTCGAAGGCGGCGCTGCGGACGAAGCGCTCGAGCAGGGCGCGACCCTCGGCCCACTCACCCTCACCGATGCGCGCGAGCGCGCGCCGAACCGGCGGCGCGTCGACCGGGTGCAGCTCGACCACGACGGGCTCCGCGCGCTGGTCCAGCAACGCCAGCGTCTGCGCGCGCACCCGCTCCAGCACCCGCAGCCGCATTCCGAGCACGTCCATGCCGGCCTCTTCGTCTTCGACGGCCTCGCGCTGGAGCAGCCGCCCGGTCTCCGCGTCGCGCACGGTCAGCGAGAGCGTCGCGCGCAACACGGGCACGTCCTCCACGTAGGGGCGCCGCGTCTCGATGCAGCCGAGCGGGCCGCAGTCGAGGGTCTCCCGACGCATCCACTCCGGACGCTCGTGACGCGTGATGGTCAGGGACACGTGCACGACGACGGTCGCGCGACGGAGTCGGCCCGCGGCGCGCATCGCCTCGACCTCGTCCGGCGCGACCCGGCGCACCGCGGAGCGACCGACCACGAGGTGGCGCGCCATGGCGTCCGCGAGCTGGTCGGCCTCGGGGCTCTCGTCGGCGGTGACGAGGATGCGGGGGAACGCCCGCACCGGCACCCGGGCCGGCTGCACGATCGCCCCGCGCACCGCCAACGCGCCGCTGCAGCCCGCGAGCCCTCCGACGAGGGCGCCGCACAGCACCAGTCCCGCCAACCTCACTCCACAAGCATAGGTGGGTTCGGGGGAGGGGTCACAGGCGCGACTGCGGAAAGGCCAGCACGTCCTCGATGTGCTTCACGCCCAGCACCAGCATCACGAGCCGATCGATCCCGAGCGCGTTTCCCCCGCTCGGCGGCATGCCCTCGGTGAGCGCGGCCAGGAAGCGCTCGTCGATGGGGTAGTCGGCGAGGCCCTGCTGCGCGCGCGCGGCGCGGTCGCGCTCGAGTCGCTGGCGCTGCTCGACCGGATCGGTCAGCTCGCCGAAGCCGTTGCAGAGCTCCAGCCCGTCGACGTACGCCTCGATGCGATCCGCCCAGCCGTCCGGCCGGATCCGCGCGAGCGAGGCCATGGAGGCGGGCCAGTGGGTGAGGAAGACGGGCTTCGGGTAGCCGAGCCCGGGCTCGATCTTCTCCACCAGGATTCGGAAGAAGCGCTCCTCGTCCGGGAGCACGTCGCTCAGGGAGACGCCGGCGATGCGCGAGAAGGCCTCCTCGACCCGCATGCGCCTCCACGGCGGCGCGAGATCGACCGGCCGGCCGCGGCCGAGCACGGTGGTCGAGCCGTGGTGGAGCACGCGCGCGACGTGCGCCGCCAGCTCCTCCGTGTCCCGCATCATCTCGCCCGAGCCCGCGAAGGCGCGGTACCACTCGAGCATGGTGAACTCGGGCTCGTGGTGGTCGCCGCGCTCGCCGCGCCGGAAGCACCGCGCGAGCTGGTAGATGCGCGTCGCGCCGCCCGCGAGGAGCCGCTTCATCTGGTACTCGGGGCTCGTGATGAGCCAGCGCGGGGCGCCCAGGCCTTCCACCGAGAGCGCGCTCAGGTGCAGGTCGAGGCCCGGGCTCGGGACCGCGAGCGGGGTCTCGACCTCGAGGAAGGCCCGCTCGTCGAACCATCCGCGCACCGCACGCAGCACGGTCGCGCGCCGCTTCAGGTTCTCGAGGAGGCGGCTTGGACCGTTCAGCCGGAGGAACTCACCGTCCGGGGCCGGGAAGGCGCTCGGCGTCCCCAGGATCTCGAACGCGCAGGAGTCGAGCGCCCGGCCGTCCCAGGTGCCCTCGGCCACGACCCACGCGCCGATGGGGGGGAGCGTCTCTCCGCGCGCCTCGATCGAGCCGGTGGGGTCGAGCACGAGCGCGCGGTCCGCGTCGGCGAACGTGACGCGACCCGCCACGCGCGCCGGGCAGGGCGGCGCGAAGCGGGTCAGCGCGGCGATGGGGGTGCGGACGGACGTCAACTCGTCGATCCGCGCCGGGGCTACTTCTTCACGCGCTCGACGTACTCGCCGGTGCGGGTGTCGATCTTCAGCACGTCGCCGATGTTCACGAAGATCGGCACGTTGACGATCTTGCCCGTCGTGACGGTGGCCGGCTTGGTGATGTTGGACGAGGTGTCGCCCTTGAAGCCGGGCTCGGTCTCGGTGACCTCGAGCTCCACGAAGGTGGGCGGGGTCACGCCGATGGGCTTGTCGGAGAAGAAGAGCACGTCGACCATCATGCCGTCCTGGAGGTACGACGGCGTGTCCTGGAGGACCTCGGCGCCGAGCGGCAGCTGCGCGTAGGTGGTCGTGTCCATGAACACCCACTGGTCGCCGTCGGGGTAGAGGTACTGCATCTGGCGCTCCTCCATGTCGGCCTTCTCGAGCTTCTCGCCGCTCTTGAAGGTCTTCTCGAGGACCGCGCCCGTGATCATGTTCTTCAGCTTGGTCCGCGTGAACGCCTGACCCTTGCCGGGCTTGACGAACTGATGGTCGACCACCGCGTAGGGGTAGCCGTCGATCACGATCTTCAGGTTCTTGCGGATGTCGGAGGTGTCGTACATCGGAGTTTCCGTGCGGCCTGGCTCACTCGGCCGTGATGCGCTGGTTGTAGATCACGTTCTCGGAGGGCTCCACCACGTTCCCGTTTCGCTCGGCGGTGACGATGACCACGAAGCGGCTCATCGGGGTGGTGGCGGTCGCGCGCGCCGTACGCGAGCCGGGATCGTATTCGAGGAGGCTCGCCTTGGTGCTCTGGCCGCGGGCGTCGCGGAACCACATCACGAAGGCGGTCAGCCCGCTGCCGAGGCGCTCGGGCGGGGTCAGGTGCGCGAGGGAGGCGGTGACGAGGCGGTTGCCGCCCTCGATGCGCTCGACCTGGATGCGCCCCTCGGCGCCCGGATCCCGCTGCGTCCCCACGACGTTGTAGGACCACGAGCCGCCGCCGCAGCCGGGCAGCAGGCCCAGGGAGGCCACGACGAGGGCCACGAACGAGAGACGGGAGACCAGGTTTCGATGCATCGCTGCTCCTCTCGGGATCCGGCCCGCTTGTAGGCCGGGGGCTCTGGGCCGTCAAGCGTGGCGGCCGAGGCTCGGACGCCGCAGCATGCCGCATATTTCGTCCGCTGTGACCGCGCGCTTGCCCGAGCGCGCCCGACGGAGTACGTCGCCCCGTCATGCGTGAGGTCGACGAGGAGATCCGCGAGATCAAGAAGGAGATCATCGAGTCTCGCGGGCTCATCATCAAGACGAACAACCTCACCAACGCGCTCGCGGCGGACATCAAGTCCATCGCCAAGCGGCAGGCGGGCTACGAGCGGCGCTTCGTCTGGAACAGCTGGATCGCCTACATCCTCTTCGCGAGCCTCTCCTTCGTCGGGCTCTGGCTGGCCACCAACTACCGGATCGCGGAGATCGAGGGCGAGAAGGAGCGGCTCGACGCCGACCTCGCGGAGGTCCGCCGCGAGCTGAACGAGGCCAGCGCCCAGGCCGAGCGCCGGGCCCGCGCCGAGACCGCCGCCGCCCAGTTCTACCGATTGATCCGTGAGCGTCGCCGCACCGAGGTGGTCGAGCGCTGGCCGGAGCTGCGCCGCGAGCAGCTCACCCGCGCCGAGGGGGCCTTCTTCCGGGACACGGTCGACCGCTTCCACCTCGACCTGTCGCTCGAGGCGTATCAGCACGGGCTCGATCTGATGCGCACCGGTCGCTACGCCGAGGCGGCCGAGGCCCTCCAGGAGGCCATCCGGCTCAAGGAGGAGGCGGCGCACATCCCGCGCGTGAAGTACGAGCTGGCCCGCGCCCTCATGCGCCTGAGCCGTCAGCCCGAGGCGCGCGTGCTCGCCCAGCAGGTGGTCGACCAGACCATCGACCGCGAGCTCCAGGACGACGCGCTCCTGCTCTACGCGGCGGCGAGCGAGGATCTCGAGGACATCGACCAGGCGCGCAACGCGCTGCGGACGTTCCTCCGCCGCTGGCCGCGCGCCGCCGAGGCCGTCTCCGTACGTCGCCATCTGGCCGACCTCAACCGGAGGGTCATGCGCGGCCAGGTGGGCGCACGTCGCGAATGACCTGATCGGGGCTACCTCCCATTTGGTCCCGGTGGGCGTTTCGTGGGACGATGCCCGACCGGGGGGATAGGGAGCAGTGGACATGGCTCGACCCCGCGTGGCGTTCGTCGGTTCGGGAGGCGCGACCAAAGGGCTGGCGCACATCGGCGCCATCAAGGCGCTCGAGGAGCTGGGCCTTCGGCCCGACATCTTCGTCGGCGCCTCGGCCGGCGCGATCGCGGGCGCCTTCCTCTCGCAGGGGGTGACCGCGGACGAGATGATCGACTGGATGCGCCCCACGTGGCGGCGCCAGGACCCCGCGTCGGCGCTGAAGGGTCGCTACTTCCTCGGCCTCCCCACGCGCGCCCAGCTCGGCAGCCTCGGCTGGCTCACGAGCGGGCTCTTCTCGATCGACCGCTTCGAGCGCTTCCTGGCCAAGCGGCTCCCGGTGAACGACTTCCGCCAGCTGGACCGGCCGCTGATGATCAGCGCGGCGGACGTCGACGGGCGAGGGCGCGTGGTCTTCGGACAGGGCTACCGCGAGCGCGTGCCGATCAGCCAGGCCGTCGCGGCGAGCTGCTGCGTGCCGCTGCTCTTCCGGCCGTACAAAATCGGGGACCGCTACTACGTCGACGGCGAGGTGGTGCGGACCCTGAGCATCGACCTCGCGGTGGAAGCCGGCGCCGACGTCATCGTCGTCTCGAACGTCTACCGCCCCCACGTCACCCGCCCCGGTGAGCGCTCGCTCGTGCACGGCGGCGCCAGCGCGATGCTCAACCAGACGCTGAACGTGATGTTGTCGGAGAAGGAGAAGCGCGGCATCGATCTGATCGGCCGGCTCTACCCGCACGTCACGATCCTCAACGTCTCGGCGGACCTCGGCCACTTCTCGTTCGTGCGCCGCGCGAACGCGCGCCAGCTCCTGACCCGTGGCTACCGAGAGGCGCTGCGCGTGCTCGCCGCGGCCAAGCAGCGCGGGATCTTCGACGTCAGCCCCAACGTGCACACGGTCGGCGAGGCCTAGACCCGGCGACCCGAAGTGCGTTCCGGGTTTCGGCGAAGCCGAACCCGGGACGTCGAAGGGTCGACGGGACTTGATTGGGAGGGGGGCCCCACGCGATTCACTCGCGTGGGGGGAGGGGCTGGGACAGCCCCTCCAAGCAGGAACGGCTAGGACTCGCGTGCCCGAAAGACGGAACGGATTTCGGGCCGCCAGTACTAGCTGAGCTCAGCCGACGAGCTCGCGCAGGCGCGCGTGGCCGTCGCGGAAGACGGGCCAGCCGTCGCCGACCAGGACGGCGTCGACCATCTTGTAGGCGAGCAGGCCGCGGACGGACGCGCGGGCCGCCTCGGGATCCTGGAGCTTGGCGTCCGGGAGCAGGTTGAGCCGGCCGCCCGCCTGGCCGCGCACCAGGTCGCCGCAGATGAGCGTGGTGCCTTCGAGGAGGAGGGCCAGCTCGCCCGGGGTCTTGCTGCCCTCGAGCGCGATCGCGTAGAGCCCCTCGACGATCTCGTCGCCGTTGCCAACCCAGCGGTCCGCCTCGAAGGCGCCCTCTTCCGCGATCGGCCCGACGACCTGGGCGCCCCAGCGGGCGGCGAGCCCGGTCGCGGCCCGCGTGTGGTCGGAGTTCGTCACCACGATGTGCGACACCGGGCCGTGGGCCTCGATCTCGGCCGCGTCGTGGGCGGAGAGCGGCAGCGGATCGATCAACACGCCCGGACCGCCCGCGCGGAGCCACGCCCAGCTGTGGAAGTCCACGTCGCGGGCTTCGTCGAACCGGGACCACCCGAACACATCGGGGCGGTGGGTGCGCTTCACGGGGCCTCCGTCTGGGTCTGGAGCCACCCGAGGTACGCCTTGGAGCCGACCTCGATGGGCAGCGCGATGATCTCGGGCACGTCGTAGGGGTGGTGCTCGCCGAGCCACGCCTCGAGGGCGGCGAAGCGCGCGCGGCGGCTCTTGATGAGCAGCTGCACCTCCGCGTCGTCGTGCACCTCGCCCTCCCACGCGTAGAAGCTCCGCACGCCGGGCACGAGGTTCACGCAGGCCGCGAGCTTCGCGTCGACGAGCCCGCGGGCCAGGGTCGCGCCCACGCCCTCGTCCGGCGCGGTGCACAGCACGACGATCGCGTCATCCGCCATGCCCCGAACGTACCCGAAGCGCGGCGCTACAAGGCGACGATTCGGGGGTCGCGGCCCGGACGCACCACGAGCTGCCCGCGCAGATGCCAGCCGAGCAGGGTCCGGAGCGGCGCGCGCCCGGGCTCGTGGATGGGCACCTCGACCACGAGATCGGTGGGTCGCACCGCCTGTGGCATGTCGCGCGGCCAGAACTGCGCGGCGCGCCGCACCTCGAGCTGCTCGAGATCGACGAGCTCCGACACGCGGGCGTCGGCCGGCAGCACCGAGCGGCGCGCGTAGATCAGGATGCGCTGGATCCACGCCGATCGGGGCTGGCCGGTCGGGCGTCCCCGACGGACCCGGACCTGGGTGATCTCCTCGGCCAGCAGCTGCTCGAGCTCCCGCTCGTCGACGTCGCGGATCGCGCGCAGGAGCGCGGGCAGCATGCGGCGCGCCTGGTCCTCGCCGCCCGACGCCGCGAGCGCCACCGTCTGCCCGGTGTGCCCCTCCGTGGTGGAGGGAGGTGGGGTGTAGGGCAGAGGATCACGGTCCGTGGCCGGCAGGCCTTCGTCCGCGCCCATCGTGCTCCCCGACGCTCCCGCACGCGCGGTCTCGGACGTCGGCGCGGGGCCGCAGCCGGCCATCAGCACTGCCGAGAGCACTGCAGAGAGCACTGCCGAGAGCGCAGCGCGCACGCAGAGAGACCGCACGCGCAGAGACTACAGCGTCTGCGTGGAGACGCTCAGGTTCCGGTCGACGATGAGGAACGAGTCGTTCTCGACCGTCGTGTAGCCGGCCGGCGCCGTCTCGCCGTCGCTGAAGACCAGCACGTAGCGGAAGGCCCCGGCGCCCTTGGTGGTCGGCCCCTCGCCGGGGAGCCCCGTGCGCTCGACGTAGAAGAGCGGGCGGCCGCGCCGGAGCGCGTACATGTGGCGCCCGTTGGTCAGGACGATGTTGAGCGTGGGCGCGGGCGCGCCGACCTCCGCGCAGAGACGGTCGAGCAGGGCGACGGTCGAGCGCAGGGCGGCCACGACGACCTTGTCGTCCACGTCGGGATGATCGAGCTGCCCCGCGTCGTGCAGGAACGAGAGCAGGGCGTGGAAGACGTGCTCGCTGTCGGTGCCGCCCCGGATCCCGCGCCGGAGGAAGTCCGGCATGTTCTCGAGCAGCCGCTCGCGGATCGCGTCGAAGCCGTGCACGGTGCCGTTGTGCGCGAAGAGCCACTGGCGCAGCCGGAAGGGGTGCGTGTTGTCGGCCCGGAAGTCGCCGACGGTCGCGTGGCGGAAGTGCACGATGACCGCGTCGGAGCGCACGCCGCGCGCGACGTTCTCCCAGTCGATCGGGCCCTCGTCGAGCTTGGGGCGCTTCTTGTGGAGCACCTCGCCGCCCTGATAGAAGCCGATCCCCCAGGCGTGAGGCTTGAAGTCCGCGGGGGGCGCGATCGCCTCGCGCTCTTCATCCAGGACGTCGCCGAGGCGATCGGTGCGATTCGCCATGTAGCCGAGTAGCCGTCCCATCGAGATGTTGCCTCCGTCCTTGGTCCAGGCGCCGTGATCGACCCCGCCTCGCCTCTTCACATTGGTGTCGAGGTCGGAGTGCCGTCAAGGTAGCGCGATGTGCGTGTCGCGACGCAGCACCGCGCTCCCTCCAGGGCCCGTCGAGTCAATCGTCGGACGCACGCCCCATGGCGCGCATTCCATGCCTTCGAATCAGCCGCCTCGTCCGCGCCTCGGCCGCCTTCTCGCCACGCTGGACCGCGAGCCGGACGAGCACGACCGCGATCAGCGAGCTCACGAGGAGCACGATCGGGAGCGTGAAGTCGACGTCGAGGTGAGCCATCGTCGCGGAGGGGGCGCCGAGATGCGCTCGGAGGTCCCACTCTCGTGGTGATGCCTTCCAGGGGTCTCTGCAAGGTTTCGTCGGTGCTCCTGGCGATTTGGTGCGCCGCGTCCGTCGCGCGCGCCGCCACGCCCGAGCGATACGAGATCGAGGCGCGCGTGGATCGCGCCACCGCCACCGTCTCCGGCGCGATGCGTGTGACGGTGCGCCTCGCCCCCGAGGACACGCACGTCCGGCTCTGGCTCTACCCGGAGCGCATGCGTGAGACGCCGAGCGCGATGGACGAGCGCTCGTGGCGGTGGATCTTTCCTGGCGAGGTCGACCGCGGCGGGATCACGGTGAGCGGGCTGACCGTGGACGGCGCGCCCGTCACGCCGGAGATGATCGCCGAGGCGCCGGGCGGACCGCGCGGTCAGGACGCGGCGGGCACCGATCTGCGCGTCCCCGTCTCGGGCGAGCGCGTGACCATCGCGCTCCGCTTCACGCTCCGTGTCCCCGGCCGCTTCGGGCGCCTCGGGCACGACGACGGCCTGCTCAGCGCCGCCGCGCCCTGGTATCCGCTGGTGATCGGCGACGACGACGCGTTCGACTTCGGGGCCCGCCATCGCGTGCGCGTCGACGCGGGCGCAGACGAGCTCCTGCTCGACGCGCGGCGCTTCGAAGGGGAGGGCGAGGTCGAGCGCGACGCCGCCTACGTGCCGCTCTCGGTCGCGGCGCGCTTCCACGAGCGCCGCGTGGAGGTGCAGGGCGTGACCCTCGTCGTGCGATCGACCGGGCGCTTGGCCGAGCGGCCGCCGCCGGAGCGTCGCGGCGAGGCGGGGCTGATCGACCTCGCCGACGTGGACCTCGTCGGTCGGGTCGCCGAAGTATCGGAAGACGTCCTGCGTACCGCGCGCGCCTTCGGGCTCGCCGTGCCGGACGAGATCGTGCTGACGCCCATCCCCTCGCGCACGGAGCTGGCCGCGACCGCGCCCTCGGTGGTGCTCTACTCGGATCACCTGTTCCAGATCTTCCCGATCGAGCAGACGCTCCAGTTTCATCGGCGCGCCTTGCAGCGCGCGCTCTTCGCGCACCTCGCGGCGCCGCTCGCGGCGGTCGATCCGCCCGCGGACCGCGGCTGGGCGACGGATCTGCGCGCGGTCGTGCTCGTGGACCTCGACGCGGCGCGGAGACGGAGCGGCGCGCAGACGCCGCAAGAGCTCTTGAACCTCTTCGCCTTTCACCCCGCCGTCGACCAGCTCCTCTACGCGCCGCAGATCGCGTTCGAGGACGCCTACTTCGCGGCCATCGAGGAGCGGGACCCCTTCCGTGACGACCCGGTGCGCGCGCGGCGGCCGCTCTCGCGAGGGCGCCGCATCCTGGAGATGGGTCGCGACGCGCTCGAGGAGCGGCCGTTCCAGCGCTGGGTCGCGATGCTGGTCAACGCGCGGCGCCCCGCGCGGGACGCGCTCGCGCGAGCCGCCCCCGCGCTGGCCGAGCGGCTGCCGAGCTGGCTCGCGGCGACCGGCGCGCCCGTCAACTATCGTCTCGGGGAGCGCACGAGCGAGCGGCTCCCGGGCGGACGCTGGCGACACACCATCGTCGTGCACCGCGAGGGCGCCGATCGGGTCGAGCCGGTCGAGGTCCGGGTCGAGGACGACCAGGGCAACACCGAGACGCTCGTGTGGGAGGCGGCGGGCCCGCGCGGGGAGCTGACCTGGGAGACCGAGGGCGCGCTCGCCGGCGTGCTCGTCGACCCGCGCTACCGGCTGCCGCAGAGCCCGGAGATCGCGGACGGTCACCCGCGGGTCGACGACGCGACGGAGCTGCCGTGGCGCCCGCCGATCCTCAACGGCTTCCTCTTCAACCTCCTGGTCAGCGAGGGCGACTTCACCGGGCTGATCGACTTCGCGCTGCGGCGCCGCTACGACCTCGAGCACTCGGTGGGCTTCAGGCTCGAGCGCACGCGCGCCACGACGGGAGGGTTGCTCTCGTACACCCAGGGCGTCGGTCCCAAGGTCCACACCAACCGGCGCATGGGCGCGCTTCGCGCCGGGCTCGACTTCGACCGGCTGCACAGCTTCTTCGGCGACGGTGAGCTCGGCGGGTGGCGCGGACAGATCACGCTCAGCGGCGGCCTCAACACCGTGCGCTTCGCGCTCGACCCCCGCGAGGGCTTCTGGGCCTCGGCCGCGCTCACGGGCGGGCTCGCCTTTCGCGACGACGGCACCCTCGGGTTCACGCTTCGAGGCGGCGCGCGCGGCGGCATGGTCCTGCCGCTCGGGCTCGTCAACGCCTTCGTCGTCGTGGGAGGCGGCGGCTTCACGGCGGGCGAGGCGCTCCCGAGCGAGCTGCAGACCATCGGCGGCGCGTCGAGGCTCCGCGGCTACGAGAGCGGCGAGATGCTCGGTCGCGGCGCGCTCTATCTGGTGGCCGAGCACCGCTGGAGCGCGTTCCGGGATCTCTCGATGAACCTCGGGCACGTCATCTGGGTGCGCGAGATCCAGCTCGCCTTCTTCGGCGGCGTGGCGGCCGCGTTCGAGACCACCGACGGACGCGACGTCGCGGGCGCGGCCGACGTCGGCGCGGGCGTGCGCGTGCACTACGAGTACGGCGGCGTGCAGCCGGGCGTGATCTCCCTCGACGTCGGCGTGCCGCTCATCCGCGACGACTCCTGCGTGCGCAACGAGGGCGGCGACTGCCTCCGCGTGCGCAACCCGATCGGCTTCTACATCGGCTTCGACCAGTACTTCTGAGGGCTGTTCGCGCGAGGGCGCCCGGTCGGGGCGGAATGCCACGGAGGGGAGGGCGTGCGCGTGAGCGCAAGTCGGGGGAACGGGCGTTGCAATGTCAGGAGCTGAAAGGAGAGACGAGCATGCGAAAGATCCTGATCAGCGCCGCGCTCGTCGCCTCCGCGCTCTCGGTCTCCTTCGGTTGCCGCAGCACCGAGGAAGAGCTCGAGGACATGCGCGAAGACGTCGAGCGCCTCAACGAACGAGAAGAGCAGCGGACCGTGAGGCCCGCGTCGCCCTTCGACGACGCGGTGCGCGCGATGGAGACGCGCTCGAGCGACTACGGCTACGAGGAGCGCTCCGAGGCGGAGCCGGAGAGCAAGTAGCCAGGACCATCGAGCGGCTCGAAGGGCGGCTTCGCATCTTTCGACCTTTCGTTCGGGCGGGCAGGGACCACGATTGCCCCAACCCGAACGGAGAAAGAACGAAATGCGAAGCCTTGCCCTGTCGACCGCGCTCCTGATGACCCTCGCCGGATGTGACGACCACACGGAGGGCGTCTCCGCGGCGACGGTCGAAGACGACACCCCGGCCCCCGCGGAGACGGCCGCGAACGAGGCGGCAGCCGACGAGGCGACCGGGCGCCAGACCCTCACCATCGACGCCGAGCGCTCGAGCGTCGGCTTCACCGGCTCGAAGCTCAGCGACAGCCACGACGGCTCGTTCGAGGAGTTCTCGGGCACGATCGAATTCGACGCCGAGAACGTCGAGAGCAGCGCGGTGAACGTGACGATCCAGATGGCGTCGGTGCAGACCGAGCCGGAGCGGCTGTTGAACCACCTGAAGTCGGACGACTTCTTCGGCGTGGAGACGCACCCGACGGCGACGTTCCGCTCGACCCGCGTGGCCCCCGCGCCCGAGGGCACCGAAGACGCCACGCACCTGATCACGGGTCAGCTCGCGCTCCACGGCCAGACCCGGACCATCACCTTCCCCGCCAACGTGCAGGTCACCGACGGCGAGGTCTCGGCTCGGGCCGAGTTCAGCATCGATCGCCAGCAGTTCGGGATCACCTATCCGGGCATGCCCGACGACCTGATCAGCGATCAGGTGGTGATCCGCTTCGACGTGCACGCGCCTCGCCCCAGCGAGAGCTGAGCTCCGCGCACCGCGGCCGCGATGTCGGCGCCGTGACCCTCGTGTCGCGGCGCCGATTTGCGAAATTTGCGCGGAATTCATTGCCAATCGGGTCGAAGCGTTCAACGAATGCGCCGTGACGAGCACCTCGGCGAAGATGGCGCCCGCAACCAGTCTTGCGGGTCTCCGGACGCACTGGCGCAACGATCTCATCGCGGGTTTCAGCGTCGCGCTGGTGGCGTTGCCGCTCGCGCTGGGCATCGCCATGGCCGCGGGCGCGCCCCCCATCTCCGGGTTGATCTCGTCGATCGTCGCCGGGCTCCTCGCGACGTTCTTGCGCGGCAGCCAGGTCGCGATCAACGGGCCCGGCAACGCGCTCATCGTCATCATCGCCAGCGCCTATGGCCTGCTGGGGCCGGACTCGTTCCCCCACATCCTCGGCGCGGTCGCCGTCTCGGGCGCCGTGCAGGTGGCGTTCGGCGTGCTTCGCCTCGGGCGGCTCGGCGACCTCATCCCGGGCGCCGTCATCCAGGGCATGCTGAGCGCGATCGGGCTGATCATCGTGGGCAAGCAGCTCCACGTGATGGTCGGGCAGACGTCCACCGCGCCGAGCGCGATCGGGGTCTTTCAGCAGCTCCCCGAGAGCCTCGCGGCCATGAACCCGTTCGCCGCGCTCATCGGCGTGGTCAGCGTGCTCATCCTGCTGTTCCACCCGAAGGTGAAGGCGAAGCTCGTCCACTTCGTGCCCGCGCCGCTCTGGGTGATCCTGGTCGCGCTGCCGCTCGCGCTCGGGGTCAACGCGCTCGACGGGGGCGACTTCTTCAGCCGCCACTGGCGCATCGACGAGCAGCTGCTGGTGCAGATCCCGGCCGACCTGTTCGGGAACCTCGCGCACCCGGACTTCTCGCGCATCGGCGAGCCGGAGTTCTGGATGGTCGTCGCGACGATCACCCTGGTCGGCTCCATAGAGAACATCGTGAGCGTCAAGGCGGTCGACAAGCTCGACACCTACCGACGCAGCTCGAACCTCAACCGCGACCTCGTCGGCATGGGGTTGAGCACCATCGCCTCCGCCGCCGTGGGCGGGCTGCCCGTGCTGACGGTCATCGCGCGCAGCTCCGTCAACGTGAACCACGGCGCGAAGACCGGCTGGTCGAACTTCTTCCACGGCGCGATCGTGCTCGTCATCGTGCTCTTCCTCGCGCCCGTGATGCGCATGATCCCGATGAGCGCGCTGGCCGGCATCCTCGTATACACGGGCTTCAAGCTCTCCGCCCCGCACGTGGTCAGGGACGTGCTCCACAAGGGGCCGGACCACTTCCTGATCTTCGGCGTGACGCTCGCCGCGACCCTCACGTGGGGTCTGCTCTGGGGCATCTTCATCGGGCTGGTCGCGGAGGTGATCAGTCACCTCGTCGTGCTCGACCTGGCGCCGCGCGAGAGCTTCAGCCGCTTCTGGTCCACCGGCGTCGAGGCGGTGCGCAAGGAGGGCGAGCCGCTGCTGCTCCGCGTCCGGGGCGTCGCGAACTACTTCCAGATCCCCAAGCTGAAGCGGGCGCTCGAGGCGGCCGACGGTGGCCACATCGTCGTCGACTTCAGCCAGGCGGTGCTCGTCGACAACACCTTCCTGGAGTACGTGCACGAGCACGGCCGGCGCTACGAGCGCGCGAACCACGAGAACGAGCTGGACGTGGTGGGGCTCGAGGGGCACCGGGCGTTCTCGGACCACCCGGACGCGCTCCACGTGCAGGAGGAGAGGCTGCGCGCGCAGCGACTGACCCCCCGGCAGAAGAACATCGCGCAGCTCGCGAGCGAGAACGAGTGGACCTTCGACGCGCGGCGCGAGTGGGACACCGAGCACCTCGAGGACTTCAACTTCTTCCGCGTCCACCCCATCGAGTACGAGGACACCGTCGTCAAGGGCGCCTACGCGGTGGGTGAGACCACGGTGGGGTGGACCGTCGCCGACGTCACCTTCGACGAGGGCGCGCTCATCCCCGAGGTGCACCACACGACCGCGCAGGTGATCGACATGCCGATCGAGCTCCCCGAGCTGATCATGGAGCGCGAGGAGCTGCTGGACCGCGTGCTCGAGCTGGCCGGCTTCCAGGACATCGACTTCAAGCACTTCACGAAGTTCTCTCGGCGCTTCGTGCTGAAGGGGCCGGACGAGGCGTCGATCCGCGCCTTCATGACCCGCGAGCTGCTCGAGTTCTTCGAAGAGGAGGAGGTCTATCACGTCGAGAGCACCGGCCAGAAGCTCGTCGTCTTCAAGTCGATGCGGCTCGCCAGCGCGCGCGAGGTCGAGGCGATGCTCGGCTTCAGCGAGCGGCTCGTGCATCACCTCCTTGGCGTCGCCGATGGCACCCTCGAGGCGCCGACGGACGGCGACCGGCTCGAAGACGGGCCGCAGAGCGACCGCGCCGCCGCGCAGTAGGTCGGACCCGTTTCTGGCGCCGGGCGCCGCGGCTCTCGATACTCGAGCCATGGCCGAGCGGGATCTCCTCGTCGACGCGTACCTGCAGCACCTGAAGGTGGAGCGCGGGCTCGGCAAGAAGACGCTCGAGGCCTACGCGGCGGACCTGAGCGGCCTGCTGACCTTCATGGACGAGGAGTCGCTCGAGCTGAGCGAGATGGACCCGCCCGCGCTGAGCGGCTGGCTGCTGATGCTGTCGGCGCGCGGGCTCTCCGCGCGGTCGCAGGCCCGGCACCTCTCGGCCGTGCGTGGGCTCTTCAAGTGGCTGCTCCTCGAGAAGGAGGTGAAGGCGGACCCGACCGAGCTCATCGACGGGCCGAAGATCCTGCAGAAGCTGCCGAACGTGCTCGACCGCGAGGAGGTGGGGCGGCTGCTCTCGATGCCGGATCGCGCCGCCCCGCGCGGGAGACGCGACGCGGCGATGCTGCACACGATGTACGCGGCCGGCCTGCGCGTGACGGAGCTCTGCACGCTGCCGACGGGCGACGTGAACCTCGAGAGCGGGTTCCTGCAGGTGCTCGGCAAGGGCGACAAGCGGCGCGTGGTCCCGCTCGGGGCGGTGGCGCGCAAGCGCATCGAGGCCTGGCTGCCGGACCGGGCGGAGATGGCGAAGCCGAACGCGAAGGCGCTCTTCGTCTCCACGCGCGGCAAGGGCATGACCCGCCAGTCGTTCTGGAAGATCATCAAGAAGTACGCGGCCGCGGCGGGGATCCAGAAGAACGTGACCCCGCACGAGCTGCGCCACAGCTTCGCCACGCATCTCCTGCTCGGCGGGGCCGATCTGCGCGCGGTGCAGACCATGCTCGGCCACGCCGACATCGGCACGACCCAGGTCTACACGCACGTCACGGGCGACCACCTGGGTCGCATGCACGAGAAGTATCATCCGCGAGGCTGAGCATCGTCGTGAAATACTCGAGCGCGCGCCTACGTACGAGAGCCTGATGTCCATTCTCGTCACCTGGGCCGTGCTCGCGCTGTCGATGTTCATCGCCTCGCGCAGCCTCTCTCGCATGAAGATCGAAGGGGGCGTCGTCAGCCACCTCGTGGTCAGCGCCGGCTTCGGCCTGCTCATGCTGCTGACCGGGTGGCTGTTCCAGCTCGCGCTGGGCGTGCTCAGCGGGGGCCTGCTCTTCGTCTTCGGCTTCGTGGGCCAGGTCCTGGCCGGCGCGATCGTGCTGAAGCTGACGGATCTCTTCAGCGAGCGCCTGAAGGTCGAGGGCTTCGGCACCGCGATCCTCGCCTCGCTGATCATCTCGCTCAGCGGCACGGTCGCCGAGTGGGTGCTCGCCGCGATCCACTGAGGGAACGCGAGCACGGGCGCGGTACTCTCGCGCCGGCATGAGTCAGGACCGAGCGCTCGAGATCGACCGCGGCTTCCTGAGGAGCCTCGCCCACCTGGAGGTGCGGACGGAAGCCGCTGCGCAGGACACCGACGCGCTGCTCGCGCTCTTCGACGCGCAGGCCCTGAGCCGACACCTGGACTTCGCCGCGCGCGCCCTGCGCGAGGAGGGCGTCGGCTACTACACCATCGGCTCGGCCGGGCACGAGGGGAACGCCGCGGTCGCGATGGCGCTGCGGCCCACGGATCCCGCGCTGCTCCACTACCGCTCGGGCGGCTTCTATCTGGCGCGCGCGGCGCAGGTCGCCGGGCGGGACGGCGTGATGGACGTGCTGCTCGGCCTCGTGGCCGCGCGGGACGAGCCCATCGCGGGCGGGCGCCACAAGGTCTTCGGTCACCGCGCGCTGGCCATCTCGCCCCAGACCTCGACCATCGCGAGCCATCTGCCGCGCGCGGTGGGCCTGGCCTTCGCCATCGGCCACGCGAAGAAGCTCGGCGTCGAAGCCGAGACGCCCGACGACGCGGTGGTCGTCTGCTCCTTCGGGGACGCGTCGCTGAACCACTCCACGGCGCAGGGCGCGCTCAACGCGGCCGCCCACGCCAGCCACCGACACGTGCGGCTCCCGCTCCTGTTCGTCTGCGAGGACAACGGGCTGGGCATCAGCGTGCCGTCGCCTGCCGGCTGGGTGGAGGCGAGCCTCTCGACGCGCCCGTCCATCCGGTACTTCGCGGCCGACGGCTGCGACGCGGTCGACGCGCTGGCCGTGGCGACAGAGGCGGTCGACTACGTGCGACGTCGGCGCCGCCCGGCCGCGCTGCACCTGTCGGTGGTGCGGCTGCTCGGCCACGCGGGCTCGGACGTGGAGCTGGCCTACCGCAAGATGGACGACATCCGCGCCGCCGACGCGCGCGATCCGCTGCGGCTCACCGCGCGCCGCCTGGCCGAGCGAGGCGTCCCGCTCGAGACCATGCGCTCACGCTACGAGGCGGCCCGCGCGCACGTGGCGGAGCGCATGGAGCGCGCGCGGCGAAGCCCGGGGCTCCGGGACGCGGCGGACGTCATGGCGCCGCTGAGCCCACGCACGCCCGAGCGGGTGGCGACCGAGGCGCGGCGCGCGCCCGACTTCGAGCTCCGCCGCGCCTTCTGGGGCGACAAGCTCCCGGAGTCCGAGGGCCCGATGACGTTGGCGGAGTCCATCCGGCACACGCTCGGCGAGCTGCTCCTGAAGCAGCCGGGCATGATCGTGTTCGGCGAGGACGTGGGCCGGAAGGGCGGCGTCTACGGCGTCACGCGCGGGCTGCAGAAGCGGGCGAGCCCGGCCCGGGTCTTCGACACCTTGCTCGACGAGCAGACCATCCTCGGCCTCGCGCTCGGCTGCGCGCAGCACGGTTTGTTGCCGTTCCCCGAGATCCAGTACCTCGCCTATCTGCACAACGCCGAGGACCAGCTGCGCGGGGAGGCGGCGACCCTCGCGTTCTTCTCGAACGGCCAGTACCGGAACCCGATGGTCGTGCGCATCGCCGGGCTCGCCTACCAGAAGGGCTTCGGCGGCCACTTCCACAACGACGATGCGGTCGCGGTGCTGCGGGACATCCCGGGGCTCATCGTGGCCGCGCCCAGCCGCGGGGACGACGCGGCCGCCATGCTGCACACCTGCGCGGCGATGGCCGCGGTGGACGGCGCGGTCTGTGTGTTCCTCGAGCCCATCGCGCTCTACCACACGCGGGATCTGCACGAGCCCGGGGACGGACGCTGGTGCGCGCCCCACCGCGCCATCCCCGAGCACGTCCCGCTGGGCGAGCCGCGCGTGTACGGGGACGGCGTGGATCTCCTCATCGTGAGCTTCGCCAACGGCGTCCCCATGAGCCTGCGCGTCGCCCGCCGCCTCGCCGCAGAGGGCGTGCACGCGCGCGTGCTCGACCTCCGCTGGCTCAGCCCGCTCCCCGACGCGGCGCTCCTCGCGCACGCCGAGGCCTGCGGCCGGGTGCTCATCGCCGACGAGACCCGGAAGAGCGGCGGCGTCTCCGAGGGCGTCATGGCCGCGCTCCTCGACGGTGGCTTCCGCGGCCCCCTCCGCCGCGTCACCAGCGCGGACAGCTTCGTCCCCCTCGGCCCCGCCGCCGACCACGTGCTGCTGTCCGAGGACGCCCTGTTCCGGGGCGCACGAAGCCTGCTGGACGAGCCTACCGACCTCGCCAGGCCGTGAGGCGCGCGTCGAGGACGGGAGCGATCCCGTCGAAGGTCTCCCAGGAGTCCGGTAGGTGGTAGATGGACTTCTCCGCCGCCGCGACGTCAGCGAGGTCGACGTAGTAGGCCCCGTCGGCGCCGTAGTAGGAGGTCGCGAACGCGTTCCCCTCCTCACTCAGGTCGTCCGCGATCAGCTTGCCGTCGCAGTGGCCCATGAAGACGCGATTCGGGGTCTGCTGACGTGAAGACAGGGCGGCGAGGATCTCGGGCCGAGCGGTCGTGTGGACGGCGCTCCCGAGGCCTCGAAGCAACGCCCAGGCGAAGAACATGGCGATGTGCGTTCCGCCGGCTTCCGGCGGGAGGTCCCGAGGGAAGTCGCCGTCGGAGTGCCAGGACGCGTCGTCGTACTTCACGGGCCTAGTCTCGTCCGCCTTCCCGGATGGGTACGTGACCGTTCTCACCGGTTTGACACCGCCAGCGGCGTGTCACGGAGACGGCCCGGATGCGGCCGCGGCAGCTGTGATATAAGCCCAGCCCCACCGGCGCTCGCAGGCTGCTGTTTGGCTTGCTCGGAGCGTCGGTTTTCCAAGGTCTTTCGGAGGTACATCCACATGAGCTTCGACCCGCCCAAGTCCGGCACCGCCCTCGAGATGGGGAGCGACGGAACCCTCAACGTCCCCAACGACCCCATCATCCCGTTCATCGAAGGCGACGGCATCGGGCCGGATATCTGGAAGGCCTCCGTGCGCGTCTTCGACGCCGCGGTCGAGAAGGCCTACGGCGGTGAGAAGAAGATCCACTGGTACGAGGTCTACGCCGGCCAGAAGGCCTACGACGAGTTCGAGAGCTGGCTGCCCGACGCGACCGTCGAGGCGTTCCAGAAGTACCTCGTCGGCATCAAGGGCCCGCTGACCACGCCGATCGGCGGCGGCATCCGCTCGCTGAACGTGGCGCTCCGCCAGCGGCTCGACCTCTACACCTGCCTTCGCCCGGTCCGCTGGTTCACCGGCGTGCCCTCGCCCGTGAAGCGGCCCGAAGAGGTCGACATGGTGATCTTCCGCGAGAACACGGAGGACATCTACGCCGGCATCGAGTTCGAAGAAGGCTCGGCCGACGTCGAGAAGCTCAAGGGCTTCCTGAAGGAGACCTTCCCGGAGCGGTACAAGAAGATCCGCTTCCCGAAGACGGTCGGCATCGGCCTCAAGCCCGTCAGCATCGAGGGCACCGAGCGGCTCGTCCGCGCGGCCATCCAGTACGCCATCGACCACAAGCGCCCGAGCGTCACCCTGGTGCACAAGGGCAACATCATGAAGTTCACCGAGGGCGCCTTCCGCAGCTGGGGCTTCGCCCTCGCGGAGAAGGAGTTCGCGGACCAGACCTACACCTGGGGTCAGTGGGAGCGGACCGTGGCCGAGAAGGGCCAGGACGCGGCGAACGCCGAGCAGGCCGAGGCCGAGAAGGCCGGCAAGATCATCGTCAAGGACGCCATCGCGGACATCGCGCTCCAGCAGGTCCTGACGCGCCCGAAGGAGTTCAGCGTCATCGCCACGCTCAACCTCAACGGCGACTACCTCTCGGACGCGCTCGCGGCGCAGGTCGGCGGCATCGGCATCGCGCCGGGCGGCAACATCAACTACGACAGCGGCCACGCCATCTTCGAGGCGACCCACGGCACGGCGCCGAAGTACGCCGGCCAGGACAAGGTCAACCCGTCTTCCGTGATCCTCAGCGGCGTGCTCATGCTCGAGCACCTCGGCTGGCAGGAGGCGGCGGACCTCGTGATCAAGGGCATCGAGACCTCGATCGCGAACAAGACCGTCACCTACGACTTCGAGCGGCTCATGGAGGGCGCGACCAAGGTCAAGTGCTCCGAGTTCGGCGACAAGATCATCGAGAACATGGGCTGAGCTGATGAACATCCACGAGTATCAGGGCAAGCAGTACTTCGCGAAGTACGGCATCCCGATCCCCAAGGGCATCCCCGCGTTCACCGTGCCCGAGGCGAAGGACGCGGCCACCGAGCTGATCAAGGAGACCGGCAGCGAGGTCGTCGTCGTCAAGGCGCAGATCCACGCGGGCGGTCGCGGCAAGGCGGGCGGCGTCAAGGTCGTCAAGGGCGCGGCCGCAGCCGAGGAGGCCGCCAAGGCGCTCATCGGCGCCACGCTCGTCACCCCGCAGACGGGGCCGAAGGGCAAGAAGGTCGAGCGGCTCTACGTCGAGCAGGGCATCGGCATCGAGCGCGAGCTCTACCTCGCGATGCTCGTCGACCGTGAGACCCGCCGCGTGGTCGTGATGGCGTCCACCGAGGGCGGCGTCGAGATCGAGAAGGTCGCCGAGGAGACGCCGGAGAGGATCCTCAAGCAGTGGGTCGACCCCGGCGTGGGCCTGATGCCGTACCAGATGCGCGAGATCGGCTTCGCGCTCGGCATGGACGGCAAGCAGGTCCGCCAGCTCGCGAGCCTCGGCCAGAAGCTCTACGAGATGTTCATGAAGGAGGATTGCTCTCTCCTGGAGATCAACCCGCTGATCGTCACGACCGACGGTCAGGTCATGGCGCTCGACTGCAAGCTCAACTTCGACGACAACGCGCACTTCCGTCACCGCGAGTGGGACGGCCTGCGCGACGCGTCCGAGGAGAACCCGGTCGAGACCGAGGCCAAGCAGGCCGGGCTCAGCTACGTCGCGCTCGAGGGCAACATCGGCTGCCTCGTCAACGGCGCCGGGCTCGCCATGAGCACGATGGACATCATCAAGCACTATGGCGGTGAGCCGGCGAACTTCCTCGACGTGGGCGGCGGCGCCAACAAGGAGCAGGTCACGCAGGCCTTCAAGATCATCCTTCACGACAAGGACGTGAAGGGGATCTTCGTCAACATCTTCGGCGGCATCATGAAGTGTGACGTCATCGCCGAGGGCGTCGTCGCGGCGACCAAGGAGATGGGCCTCGAGGTGCCGCTCGTGGTTCGCCTCGAGGGGACCAACGTCGAGAAGGGTCGCGAGATCCTCGAGAAGAGCGGCCTCGCCATCACGCCCGCGGGCACGATGGCGGACGGCGCGAAGAAGATCGTCGAGCTGGCGGGGAAGGCCTGAGATGTCGATTCTGGTCAACAAGGACACGCGCGTCGTCGTGCAGGGCATCACCGGCAGCGCCGGCTCCTTCCACGCCGACATGTGCATGGACTACGGCACGCAGATCGTCGCCGGCGCCACGCCGGGCAAGGGCGGTCAGACCTTCAAGGGCGAGACGAGCGGCAAGACCGCGCCCGTCTTCGACACCGTCGAGAACGCGGTGAAGGAGACCGGCGCCGACTGCTCGCTCATCTTCGTGCCGCCCCCGTTCGCGGCCGACGCGATCCTCGAGGCGGTCGCCGCGAAGATTCCGCTCATCATCGCCATCACGGAGGGCATCCCGGTGGCTGACATGCTCCGCGTGCGGAGCGTGCTCGACAACCCGTCGCTCAACCTCGGCGGCAGCCGCCTCATCGGCCCGAACTGCCCCGGCGTGATCACGCCCGACGAGTGCAAGCTCGGCATCATGCCCGGCCACATCCACCAGCGCGGCCGGGTCGGCGTGGTCAGCAAGAGCGGCACGCTCACCTACGAGGCGGTCGGTCAGCTCACGGCGCTCGGCCTCGGCCAGACCACCGCCATCGGCATCGGCGGCGACCCGGTCAACGGCACCGACTTCATCGACGTCCTGAAGCTCTTCCAGGCCGACGACGAGACCGAGGGCGTGATCCTCATCGGCGAGATCGGCGGCTCCGCCGAGGAGAGCGCGGCCGAGTGGATCGCGGAGAACTTCACCAAGCCGGTGGCTGGCTTCATCGCCGGCACCACCGCCCCGCCCGGCAAGCGCATGGGCCACGCCGGCGCCGTCATCAGCGGCGGCAAGGGCACCGCCGAGGCCAAGATCGAAGCCCTCACCAAGGCCGGCGTGAAGGTCGCGCCGACGCCGTCGGACATGGGCACCACCATTCAATCCCTGCTCAGCTGAGAGGAACATTGCACATGAAGACCCCCATCAAGGTCGCGGTGACCGGCGCCGCCGGAGCCATCGGATACAGCCTCCTCTTTCGCATCGCGTCGGGCGACATGCTCGGCCCGGACCAGCCGGTCCACCTGCAGCTGATCGAGATCCCGCCGGCCATGAAGGCGCTCGAGGGCGTGATCATGGAGCTCAACGACTGCGCCTTCCCGCTCGTGTCGAAGATCGACGCGTTCGACGACCCGGCGAAGGGCTTCGACGGCACGCAGGTCGCGCTCCTCGTCGGCGCGCGCCCGCGCACCAAGGACATGGAGCGCAAGGATCTGCTCGGCGCGAACGGCAAGATCTTCGTGCCCCAGGGCAAGGCGCTCAACGACAAGGCTGCCCGTGACGTCAAGGTGCTCGTGGTCGGCAACCCCGCCAACACGAACGCCTACATCGCGAACAAGAGCGCTCCGGATCTGCCGGACCAGTGCTTCACGGCGATGGTGCGGCTCGACCAGAACCGGGCGATGAGCCAGGTCGCGGCCAAGCTCGGCGTGCACTCGAGCGAGGTCGACAAGATGGTCATCTGGGGCAACCACTCGGCCACCCAGTACCCGGACGCGTTCCACGCCGAGGTGAACGGCAAGACCGTCGCCGCGCACGTCGACGACCAGGCCTGGATCGAGAACACCTTCATCCCGACCGTCCAGACCCGGGGCAAGGCCATCATCGAGGCGCGCGGCTCGAGCAGCGCGGCGAGCGCGGCGAGCGCGGCCATCGACCACATCCGCGACTGGCACCTCGGCACCAACGGCCGCTGGGTCTCGATGGCGGTTCCCTCGGACGGCAGCTACGGCATCCCCGAGGGCCTGGTCTACGGCTTCCCCTGCACCTGCGAGGGCGGCGAGTGGTCCATCGTCCAGGGCCTCGAGATCGACGACTTCAGCCGCGCGCGCATGGACGCCACGGCGAAGGAGCTCCAGGAAGAAGCGGACGCGGTCTCGGACCTGTTCTGAGCCGCGCTTTTTCTGAGCGCCGCATTCGAGCGCCCCGTAGGTCATGGACCTGCGGGGCGTTCGTGCTATCAGGCGCTCGACTTCCGGATCCGCTTCGGATCCGAGCACTTCAGGAGATCCAAATGGCAGTCGAGCGGACCCTTTCCATCATCAAGCCGGACGCGGTCGAGAACCAGAACATCGGCGGGATCCTCGCCATGATCGAGGGCGCGGGCCTGACGATCAAGGCGATGCGCATGATGCACCTGACCCGCCCCATGGCCGAGGGCTTCTACGCGGTGCACAAGGAGCGCCCCTTCTTCGGGGAGCTCGTCGAGTTCATGACCCGCGGCCCGGTGGTCGTGAGCGTGCTCGAGGGCGAAGGCGCCATCACCAAGTACCGCGAGCTCATGGGCGCCACGAACCCGGCGAACGCCGACGAGGGCACCATCCGCAAGGAGTTCGCGAAGGACGTGGGCGAGAACGCGGTCCACGGCTCCGACGCGCCGGAGACGGCCGCGAACGAGATCCGCTACTTCTTCCCGGGCTACGAGGTCTGAGCTCCTTCGGATCCGTCGAACGGCCCGGTGTCGCCTGACGCCGGGCCGTTTCGCGTTCGGAGGCGCGGGCCGGTCGGGCTCGCTATCCTGCCCGCGTGAAGCCCTGGCTCGGTGCGGCGTGTCTCACCGCGATGATCGCGTGCGCCACTCCCTCGGCGCCGAGGCCGCTCGCCCCCGTCGAGGCGGCCGACGACGCGGTGGAGCTCGCCGCGATGCTGCCCGAGCAGGTGGGGCGCTGCGTCATCGTCCGGCCGAGGCTCCTCTCGGCGCGGCGTCGCTCGTTCGCCGTGCTCTCGAGCTGGGCCGAGCCCCTCGCCTACGCGGAGGACGTCGCGCCGGCTGCCTACGCGAGCGCGACCGCCGAGCGGATGGACGGCTCGATCGCGCGCCGGACCTACGTGCGCTTCGCCGCGACCGGGCGCGAGGTCCGCGCGCGCGCCCGGGAGCTGCCCGTGCGCTGGCTGGACGAGCCGTGCGAGGGGATGGCCTGCCGCCGCCCGGTCGCGCGCTGGGTCGACGCGCGTACGGTCGAGATCGCGCGTCACGCGTGGCCGCGCCGCGAGCTGGCCGCGTCGAGCGCGTCGTGCGTGGAGCTCGCGCGGCGAGCGCGTGACGCCTACGAGGTGGCGGTGGACGGCACGCGAGACCGGCTCTCCCGTCGCAGCGTGCCCCAGCCGCGCCAGGTCCAGCGCGTGAGTCGATCCGACGGGGTGACGGTCCGGACCTGGCGCGCGCTGACGTTCCGGGACGCGCTCGAGGCCCGGCTCTGGGAGAGCTTCACGCGGAGGCACGGCTCCCCGCCCGAGGTCTCGCTCATGCCGACCCTCCCGCAGGAGCTCGAGACCACGCGGGAGGGGGCGGAGGTCACAATCACGGAGGCGCGCCTCTGGGAGGAGCTCGAGCTGGCCATGGAGGACGAGCGGCTGCGCAGGCGCGGGCTCGCGCACGCCCGGCAGCGCGCGGAGCCCGTCCCGGTCGAAGAGGTCGACGTCTCGCGCATGGCCGTCGTGCGCCATCAGCTCCGGCTGCGTCGCGCGCGGCTGAGCGACGCGCGCGGGGTCGAGCGGCGCCCGGCGGCGGAGGCGCTCGCGAGGCTTCTCGAGCGGGCCTTCGAGGCGCACCCGAGCGAGCTCGAGCTGGCGACGCTGTGGGCCCGCACCGAGCTGTCGCTGGAGCGGCCCGAGCGGGCGCGCGTGGTCGCCGAGCGGGTGCTCGAGAGCGGGCTCGCCACGCGCTCCGATCCCTGGCTGCGCCTTCGCCGGGAGGCGCTCGCCGCGTCGGACCCGGCGGGCCTGGAGCGCGCCCTCGTCGACGACGGCGTCACCGGGCGAGGCGACGCGGGCCGCGCGGCGGTCGATCTGATCGCGCTGCTCGAGGCGGGGGTCCCGTGGGAGTGGGCGGAGAGCGCGTGGCTGGCCAGCCGCGCCCTGCTCGAAGGCGGCCCGGTGCGCGGCGGCGGCCCCGCGCGGCTGCCGTGGGACGCCGCCCTGCCGACGGTGGCGGCGCTCGCCCGCCTCGACGGCGCGCCGCGGAGCGCGACGGTCCAGGTCGCGGTCCACGCGGAGCGAGGAAGCCAGGTGGGCGCGGCCGGCGCGCTGCGCCCCGAGCTGGTCGCGGTGCGCGCGCCGGGGGAGGGGGTGGCCATCGTCGGCGCCTGGCCGAGCCTCGACCTGGTCACCCTGCGCCGCGCGGCGGACGCCCTCGGTCCGCTCGTCCCGCCCGGTCCGGTCACGCTCGTGGTCGAGCTGCGTGAGCCGGGGGGAGACGTGGCCCGGCGGGTGCGCGTGCGCGGGCAGCGGAGCGGCGACGAGCTGGTCGTGGAGGCGGTCGACGGTCTGCGGCGGCCCGCGCGGTGGACCGTGCTCACCCGCTACCTCGCGCGCCCGCTCGCCGAGCTGTCGACCTCGCTCTTCCCGCCCCCGACCCTCGTGGTGCGCGCAGAGAGCGCGGAGGTCGCGGCCGATCTGCGTCGCGCCGTGGCGCCGCTCGCGGTCGGCCGCTGCGCGGTGGCCGGCCCCGTCCTGCGCTGCACCTCGCCGGGGCAGCCCGAGCACCTCGGCGAGCTGCTGCTCCGTGTGGTGGAGAGCCGCCTGGACGAGGGCGCCTCCGCGGGCGCGCCCTGACCTGGTAGACTCGGGATGTGCCTCGTCGTCTAGCAGTGTCCGGCAAAGATGACTGCGCGCGCCTCGCCGGCGGGACAGCGCGCCCAGCGCGCCAGTCGCTCCTCCGAAATGCTTCAGCATTTCGTCGTCGGCCCGGCGCGCTGGACACGCCGTCGCGCTCGGCGATGC
>JAVJQK010000135.1 GCA_040218145.1 Sandaracinaceae bacterium
CCTCCCGACTACGGCGCGTCGCGCGCTCCGCGCGCTTTGGCGCCGACCCCAGCGGCGGGGCGCGGGGGCCCCAGCGGCGCGCGCTTTGGCGGCGGGCAAGCTGGCCGCCGGGTGTTGTTGGTGGGGGGGGGGGGGCCCCCCGGGGCGCCCCCCCCAGGGGGGGGCGGGCCGGCGTTCAGCCCCTCCAGAAACTACAGCCCCCCGTAGAGCCGCTCGTAGAGGTAGGCCGAGCGCTCCCAGCCGTGGTCCGCGCGGAGGGCGCGCTCGCGGGCCTTCTCGAAGGCGCCGTGGTGCGCGAAGCCGCCGATCGCGCGCTGGAGGGCGCCGAGGAGGTGCTCGTCGCTCGCCTCGTCGAAGAGGAAGCCGTTGCCGGTCGTGAGCTCTGCGTCGCAGTCGACCACGGTGTCGGCCACGCCGTCCGCCCGGAGGCCGATCGGGAGCGCGCCGTAGCGGTGCGCGCGGAGCTGGAGGTTGCCGCCGGGGGCCTGCTGCGGCGGCACGAGCACGCAGTCGGCGCCGCCGAGCGCGCGGTGGACCTGCGCGCTGTCCACGTCGTCCCGGATCGCGAGGCGGTCGGGCCAGCGCTTGGCGTGCTCCTCGAGCACCTCGAGCAGCTTCCGGTCGCCCTCGCCTTCGCCGAAGATCGCGATCTGCACGTCGTTCCGCATCAGGCGGCTGACCACACGGGCGAGGCTGTCGAGGCCCGAGCGCGCCTTCACCTCGCCGATCACGGCGATGAGCGCGACGTCGTCACGGATGGGCAGCTCGAGCGCGGACTGGAGCGCGACCTTGCAGCGACGCTTGCCGGCGCGATCCATCGGGTCGAAGCGCGCCTCGAGGTAGGCGTCGGTGGTGGGGTTCCAGACCGCCACGTCCACGCCGAACGCGATGCCGGTCAGCTCGCTCCCGCGCTGGGAGAAGACGCCCTCGAGGCCAGCGCCGTCGCGGGTGATCTCCTTGGCGTAGGTCGGTGAGACCGTGGTGACGCGGTCGGACTCGAGCACGCCGCCCTTCAGGAAGCTGACCTTGCCGTGGAACTCGAGGCCCTCGATGTTCCAGAGCCGCTCCGGGAGGCCGAGCGCGGCGAGGATCTCGCGGTCGAAGAGGCCCTGCTTCGCGACGTCGTAGACGGTCTGCACGGTGCCGATCTCGAGCTCGAGGAGGTCGACGAGCACCGGGACGAGCGCGGTCTGCCAGCCGTGGCAGTGCACCACGTCGAAGCCCTTCTCGTCGTTCTTGAGCACCTCGATCGCGCCCTTGCAGAACGCGCCGAAGCGGCGGCCGTCGCCCAGATCCTGGCTCTCGGTCGGGACCTCTCGCACCTGCGAGAACATCTCCTCGTGACCGAGGAAGAGCAGGTCCACGCCAGCCGCGGTGCGGCCGTCGAAGACCTGGAAGGCGGTCTTCTCGCCGGCCAGATCGACCTCGACCTTCCGCAGTCGGCGGGCGAGCCCGCGGCCTGCGGCGTCGACGAAGCCGTAGAGCGGCGAGAGCACGACGACTTCGTGCCCTCGGCCCTTGAGCGCCTTGGCGAGCGCGGCGCACGCGTCGCCGGTCGGCGTGGTGCCGGAGTGGGGAGAGACCTCGGGGGTGACGAACAATAGGCGCATCGGACGGGCGAACATACGCGGAGTGAGGGGTCGGCGCCAGGTCAGCGCGGCCGAAGGTCGAACCGCCTCTCTTCTGCCCGTCGAGGAGCCCGGATCCGGGCCGTCGTGCTCCGGGATCCTTCGCGCTCGCTGCCTGCTATGCTCCGCGCCCCATGAGCTCCCGCGCCCGCGTCTGGACCGTCCTCGGCCTCACCGTCGCCCTCGTCGGTGGCGCGTTCTGGTGGATCCAGGCCAGCGAGCAGGAGGAGATCACCGCGGCGGCCCAGGCCCGCGAGGCCCGGCGTCGCGAGCGCGAGGCGGAGGAGCAGGAGCAGTGGGGCCGGGTGGCCGACGAGAGCGACGCGCTCGTCCCCCCGATGCTCGAGGGGATCCAGCTCGGCATGAGCATCGATCGGGCGCGCCGCGCGCGGCCCGCGATGGAGCCGAACGTCGTGCAGCGCGACCCCGACGAGCCGGACCTGGTCCACTACGAGGAGCGCTTCGAGAACGGCGCGCGCGCGGTCTACGTCTTCGAGCAGGACCCCGACCGGCTGCAGCGCATCCAGGTGCTGAGCATGCTCCCGAGCGGCGACGCCATCGCGCCACACCTGATGGCGATGAACGAGCAGTACGGCACACCCACCGGCGTGTGGGACTGCCCGCAGACGGGCGGCGTGCCCACCCGGCGCTTCACCTGGCGGCACGGGCAGGTGACGGTGGTGGACATCTTCCTCGTCTACGGCGGGCGCGTCTCGCAGACCCTGTACATCGCTCCGACCCCCGTCATCGGCAGGAGCCTGGTCCGATCGCGCTGTCACCCCGTGCCCGCGGATCAGATCGCGACGTTCCCCGCCGCCGATCCCTCCCAGCTCCAGCCCGACGGCCCGTAGCGCTTGCGAAACCGCACGGCGGCGTCACCCTGCGCGCCGTGCATCGCCTGACCGTCTTGGCTTGTGCGCTCCTCGTCGGCTGCACCGCCTCCCATCCACTCGACCATCCGATCGACGTGGACGCGGCCCCGCACGACTCCGCGGGAGTGTGCGCCGTGCCGTGCGCGCGCGGCTCGGACTGCGACGTGGAGGAGGCCTGTCACGCCGGGGCGTGCGAGTGGGTCGGCTGCGCCACCGACGCCGACTGCCCCAGCGGTCACGGCTGCGACGCGCCTTCGCGCCATTGCATGCCGACTTGCTCCGACGCGGTGCCTTGCCCCACGGACGCGGGCGCCGAGGGGCCCGTGGTGTGCCTGGACGGCCTGTGCCGTCACCGCGGCTGCCCGTCCGACGCCTGGTGCCGCGAGCAGATGGACGAGGGCCCGCACGCGCGCTTCCGCTGCCAGCGCCACGCGCGCGACGAGGTGAAGCGCTGCGACCGCGTCTGCGTCAGCGACGCCGACTGTCACTCCAGCGACAACCGCCACCCCGCCCACTGCCGCTACGGCTACTGCGTCTTCGAGGCCTGCGCCGCCGACGCCGAGTGCGCCGAGTGGCACGACGCGCGCTTCACCTGCGTGCGCTGACCCGAGAGCGCATCCGGCGCGCCTCGAGCTGCGTTCAGTCCTGGCTCGCGGCGCCGAAGGTGTGACTCAGCAGCATCTCTCGCTCGAGCGGTCGCGAGCGAGCTCGGAGAAGGATGTGGCCCACGCAAATGCGGTCATCCCCCTCGAGGGCGGGCTGGAAGTGGACGGGGGAGCCTACCCGGCCGTCGGTCTTGAAGCGCACGCGAACGGTCAGGCGCGGCGTGTCTGGGATACATCGCATCACGTCGTCCTCCAGTAGAGACAGCGCCTCGCGCGCGGCCGCGATCTCTCGCGCCAGCAGTTCGCTGGGGCGCGCACCGGGGAGGGGATCGCAGAGCCGGTCCCGGCAGCGATAGACGGCGTGCTCTCCGCAGGTCAGCACCTCGTACTCGGCGCGCCGCGCTTGCACGATCGACAGCTCCACCTCTTCGCAGCCTCTGGCGTACGCGATCTGCTGCGCGGCGTCGAGCATGGAGAAGCGTCCGCAGCCGGCGAGTAGCAGCGCAGTGGCAAGCAAGACAAGCGAGCGAGACATGCGTGGTCCTACCGCGAACCCGAGGTGAGAATCAACGACACCGGGTGAGCCTGCCGCCTCCGGGGGCATTCACGGCGCGGCCGGCAGCGGAGCGCCCACGCTCACGACCGTGAGAGGGCGTCCTGGACGCGATGGATCTCCCCGAAAGAAGTACGCCCTCGATGCCCTCGCGTGGTCGGCGAAGCAGGCGCGCCACGCGACCGCGATGACCAGGTCGCTGTCGATGAGGACGGGCCGAATCGGCGACTGAGGGGGGCGCTTCTCGCGTCGATCATACGACGGTACGTTGTCTCGTCTCACCCCGCGCTCGCTCGGCGCCAGGCGGCGATGAGCATTCGGGCCGCGTCCTGGACGGCCTCGGGCGTGGTCCCGCGTCCGAGGGAGAGGCGGACGGTGCCGAGGGCGGCGCGTGGGTCGACGCCCATGGCGGTGATGACGGCCGAGGGGGTCTCGTCTCCCTCGTGGCAGGCGGAGCCGGCGGAGGCGGCGAGGCCGGGCACGCTGGCGAGGAGCGACGCGCCCGAGACGCCGGGGAATCGCACGCTCGCGGTGTTGGGGAGGCGGGGCACGCGCTCTCCGTGCACCGCGAGGTCCGGGACGCCGGCGCGGAGGCGTGAGACGAGCGCGTCTCGGAGGCCGGCCACGCGCTCGGCCTCTCGCGCGAGGTCGGCGCGCGCGACGCGACACGCCGCGCCGAGCCCGGCCGCGCCGACGACGTTCTCCGTCCCGGGCCGGAGGCCGCGCTCGTGACCGGCGCCGACGGTGAAGGGGGCGAGCGTCACGCCGCGGCGCACGAAGAGCGCGCCGACCCCCTTCGGGCCGTAGAGCTTGTGGGCGGCGACCGAGAGCAGGTCGACGCCGAGGGCCTCCACGTCGACCGGGACCTTGCCCACCGACTGCGCGGCGTCGCTGTGCATCAGGGCGCCCGCCGCGTGCGCCGCCGCCGCGAGCTCGGCGATCGGCTGGAGCACGCCGGTCTCGTTGTTGGCGTGCATGACGCTGACGAGCGCGGCGGCGTCGAGCGAGGTGAGGCGCGTTCGGCCGTCCGCGTCGATGGGGAGCACGCGAACTTCCCGGCCCTCGTCGCGGAGCCGCTCGGCGGGGGCGCGCGTGGCGGGGTGCTCGACGGCGGAGATCACAAGGGCGCCGCGGCGCGCGCGGAGCACGCCGTGCAGGGCGAGGTTGTTCGCCTCGGTGCCGCCGGAGGTGAAGACGATCTCGTCGGGTTGCGCGCCGAGGAGCGCCGCGACCTCGCCCCGCGCGCGCTCGAGCTCGGCGCGGGCGCGCTGGCCGTAGACGTGCCCGCTCGAGGGGTTCCCCCACGCGTCCATCGCCTCGATCATCGCCGCGCGGACCTCCGCGTGGAGCGGGGTTGTGGCGTTGTGATCCAGGTAGATCGGGTCAGTCACGGCGGTGAGTCTCGCGCATCCGGATCGCCACGACCACGCCCGAGGCGAAGGTCAGCGCGGCGATGGCCCAGAGCGACGCGTGGAGGCCGAGCGAGTCGGCGATCACACCCGCGACGAGCGCGCCGAACGCGTAGCCGAGGTCGCGCCAGAGCCGATAGACGCCGACGGACGAGGCGCGCCACGCGGGGTGCGCGACGTCGCCGATCGCCGCGAGCAACGTCGGGTAGACCATCGCCGTGCCCGCCCCGAGGAGCGCGGCGCCGGCCGCGAAGCCCCAGAAGCCGTCCGACAGGGTGATCACCACGATGCCGATGGCCTGGGTCCACATGCCGAGCACGATGAGGCCCTTGCGCCCGACGCGGTCCGAGAGCGCGCCCGTGAACAGCTGCCCGATGCCCCAGACGCCCGGGTAGATCGCCGCGAGCCAGCCGATCTGCGCGAGGCTCATGTCGGCCGCGGCGAAGAAGAGCGGGAACAGCCCCCACGCCATGCCGTCGTTGAGGTTGTTGACCAGGCCCGCCTGGCTCACCGAGGAGAGGTCCGGGTCGAACAGTGAGGTCCGGAAGAAGACCTGACGCTGCGACGGCAGCCCCTCGGGGGGCACGCCGCCTGCGAGCGAGGCCTCCGTGTCCACGTGCCCGCGCGTCTCCCGCACCAGCGTCGCCGAGAGCGCGAGCCCGATGAGCGCGCAGCCGACGCCGAGATAGAAGGGCTCGGGCCGGAGGCTCCAGTGACTCGCGATGTACCCGGTCGCGAGCGCGGCGCCCGCGACCGCGAAGTAGCCGGCGAACTCGTTGAGGCCCATCGCGAGGCCGCGGTTCTTGGGGCCCGCGAGGTCGATCTTCATGATCACCGTCGTCGACCACGTCAGGCCCTGGCTGATCCCGAGCAGGGCGTTGGCGAAGAGCACCCAGCTCCAGGTCGGGGCCCACATGAGCAGCCACGGCACGGGGAGCGCGACGAGCCAGCCGGCGATGAGCACGATCTTGCGGCCGTACGCGTCGGAGAGCCGGCCCGCGAAGTAGTTCGTCAGCGCCTTGGTGACGCCGAAGACGACGATGAACGAGAGCACCGCGGTCCGCGCCGCGAGCAGGAACTCCTCCTCCGCGATCGACGGCAGGATGCTCCGCTCCATGCCCACCATCGCGCCGACGAAGGCGTTGACGAGCACGAGCAGCGAGAACTGCGCGAGGTTCTCCCGCAGGCCGAGCGCGGGCCTCTCGCTCACGCGCTCACCTGGGCGCCTTCGACGGGCAGCCCCCGCGCCGTCCACTCGCGCACGCCGTCCTCGAGGCGCCGCGCTCTGCGACCCGACGCGCGCAGCCGGCGCACCGCCTCGACCGCGAGCACGCAGTAGGGCCCGCGGCAGTAGGCGACGATCTCCTTGCGCTTCGGCAGCTTCGCGAGCCGCGCCTCGAGCGCTCCGAGCGGAACGCTGAGCGCCCCCGGCAGATGCGCCGCCTCGAACTCCTCGAGCGGGCGCACGTCGATGACCACGGTGGATCCGTCCCGCATGCGCGCGTGCAGGGCGGCCGCGTCGATGGGCTCGTCGGTCCCGTCGTCGAGGAAGCGCCGCGTCGCCTGCTCCACCTCGGCCAGGTGACGCGCCGCCACGCGCCGCAGCGACGCGTAGAGCTCCACCACGTCGTCCGACGCGAGCTGATAGCGGACGTGGAGCCCCAGCTTCTCGCGCGTCACCAGCCCCGCGCGCCAGAGGGTCTGCAGATGCTGCGACGTGCTCGCGACGCTCGCGCCGCACGCGTGGGCCAGCGCGTCGACGGTGCGCGGAGCCTGCGCGAGAAGATCGAGCAGCTCGAGGCGGGTGGGGTGACCCAGCGCCTTGCCCACGCGCGCGAAGGCGCCGAAGAAGAGCGGTTTGTGTCCGCCGGTGTCTGCTCTGTTGTTCAATGGAATCGTTGAATACTGTGGCCACGCCTTCGCCGCAACCTCGGTTCGTCGACACCCGGATCTGCGCGACGACGCCCGCCTGCAGGCGGCGCGGGCGTGCGTGCAGGGGCGCTCGCCGACGCGAGGATCTGTTCCGCGGCCCCCTCCCGCGGTAGGTGGTGCGCTCCCGCTCCGGAGCGTCACGAGATTGCACCGACATGGACGCCGCGCCTCGTGCGTAGGGTCGGTGGCGCGACGGAAGCGCGAGGAGGAAGCAGAGACGATGGCCGCTGACGCACGATTCTGGGACGACATCGCGGAGAAGTACGCCGCCAAGCCGGTGGAGAACGTGCCCGCGTACCACCGCAAGCTCGAGATCACGAAGGCGCGGCTGCGTCGCGACCAGACCCTCCTCGACGTCGGGTGCGGCACCGGGTCGCTCGCGCTCGAGCTCGCGCCGCACGTCGAGCACGTGCACGCGGTCGACATCTCGGGCGAGATGATCCGCATCGCGCGGCAGAGGGCTGACGCGGCGAACGCGCGGAACGTCACGTTCCACCAGACCTCGCTCGCCGCGCTCCCGCCCTTCGAGCCGGGGGGCTTCGACGGGGTCTGCGCCTACAACATCCTGCACCTGGTGGACGACCGCGCCGGCAAGCTGAAGGCGCTCTACGAGCTGCTCGCGCCGGGCGGCTTCTTGATCTCGTCCACCGTGTGCCTCGGCGACTCCTACAAGCCCTACGGCCTGATCCTCACCGTGATGCGGTGGCTCGGCCGCGCCCCCAAAGTGCACATCGTCCGCGGCGAGGCGCTCATGGCCGAGATGCGTGAAGCGGGCTTCGTCGACGTCGCCGCGCACGAGATCGACGCGGCCGAGATCACCTCGTTCGTCGTCGCCCGCAAGCCGCTCGAGGTCGAGTCGATCAGGGAAGCGTGAACGTCACGATGAGCGGCGGTCGGTCGTAATCGCCGACCTGACCCGCGCCGCCGAGGGCGACGTAGAGGACGCGCTCCTCGGCGTCGAGGGTGGCGCCGACGATCAGGTGCGACGCGCCGGGCGCGAAGGGCACCTCCCACACGCCGTAGTCGTACGGCCGCGGGTCGTGTGCGTTCTCGGCCGCGAGGAGGTCCTCGACGTCGAAGAGCCAGTAGTAGTTGTAGCGGTCGTCGACGCCGTAGGGGCACGGGCCGCCGCAGGTGTGGCCGTCCTCCTGTACCGCCTTGTAGCCGATCCCCGTCTCGAGCCCGGCCGTCGAGCCCACGACCACGAAGGTGCGCGTCCCGGGGGCGAAGAAGCCGTACATCCCGCGCGAGAGCGCGTTCCAGACCGGCGAGGCGGGCGGGAACGGCCCCGGCGTCCCCTGCGCCGCGTATTCGGTGCCGCGCTCGTCGAGCATGCGGTCCGGGAAGGGGAAGCTCATGTGCGGGGTCGCGTCCACGGCCGGGCTCGCCGCCGCGTCTCCCGCGATGAGGTCGCCCGGCGCGAACGACCAGAGCGAGGGCCCGATGCTGTAGCGCGAGATGATCGAGTAGACCGACGACCACCCCGTGTAGTGGGTCGCGCCGAACGCCTCCTGCCAGGGCATCGGGATCGCGCCCATGTAGCCCGCGCTCCGAGCTGCGCCGCTCAGCTCGAACCAGCCGCCTCGCGCGCCCGCGAGGTCGTCCGCGTCCCCGATGACGACGGTGGTGTCCTCGTTGTCGCCGGGCGCGTCGTACCACTGCTCGGCGTTGATCAGGAGCGCGCCATCGACCCACAGCATGCCCGTGACGCGGTCGAGCGACTCCGGGTTGCCGGCCGTGCTCAGCACGTCGACGAACGGCTGGATCGGGTCGTCGGTCACCGGCAGCTCCGCGACCTCGGTCTGCATGCCCGGCTCGACGAGCGGGAACTCCGCGACCGCGGACTGGTGGGCATGCCCGACCACGAAGAGGGAGCGGTTCTCCGGGTTGAAGGCGAGGGTGCCGACCGCGTAGTCGAGCCGTGAGACCCCGAACATGCCGTTGCGCAGGCGAAAGGCGCCGGCGTACGTCAGCGCGTCCATCGACAGCCGCGGCGCGCGGTCCGGAGCGGCGGTGGAGAACTGCCAGGTGTGTTGCGCGGCGAGGGCTCGGCCGTCCACGTCGGCCACGGACGCCTCGACCGCGGCGGTGTAGGTGGCGCTGTCGAGCAGCGGCGCGCTCGGCGTGAGCGTGGCCGTGTCCCCGTCCACGCTGACGGCGGCGTCCACCAGCGCTCCGTCGAGGCTGAGCGTGAAGCTCTCCGCCGTCACCGTGCTCGGCTCGCACGGCGCGCTGAACGTCACCCGGATCGAGGCCTCCACCGCCACATCCGCCGCGCCGTCCTCGGGCGACGTCGAGACCACCGTGAACGTCGCGTCCTCACCACCGTCGACGGCGTCCGATGGGCCGCCATCGCACCCCGCGAGCAGGAGGACCGAGGCGAGAACTGCGCAACTCGAGGTGCGCAACGAGGAACGAGTCGAGGGACGGGGCATGGTGCAGCTCGGGCAGGTGTGGGGGTGACGGTTCGGACGAGACCCGATAGGCCGGCTGGCGGGTCTATCAGAGCTCGGTGGCCTCGATGCGGCGGTTCTGCGCGCGGCCCTCTTCGGTGTCGTTCGACGCGATGGGCAGCTGGTCTCCGAAGCCCTCCGCCTCGATGCGGCTGCCGTCGATGCCGTGCTCGATCAAGTAGGTGCGGACGGCCTGCGCCCGCGCCTCGGAGAGCGCCTGGTTCCGCGCCGGGTTGCCGACGTTGTCGGTGTGCCCCGCGACCAGGATCCGCGCGCTCGGGCGGTGCGTCATGTACTCCACCACGCGATCGAGGCGCGGGTAGGACTCGGCCTGGATGGTGGCCGCGCCGCTGTCGAAGAGGATCCCCTCGAGCACGAAGCCCTCCTGGCGGGGCGCCTCGGGCGCGTCGGGCCTGGCGGGCGCGGGGGGCAGCGGCGCGGGGCGCCGGCGCCGGTAGCGCATCGTCAGGCGGATGTCCTGGTTGGGCCCCTCGGGCACCTCGACGTTCGCGCGCGTGGCCTCTCGCCCGAGGCTCAGGTAGGTCATCCGGTAGCGTCGGCCCACGGGCACGAGCACCTCGGCGTAGCCGTGCGAGTCGGTCTCGCCCGTGTAGAACTGGCGGCCGTCAGGGTCGGTCAGCTTGATCACGATCCCCTCGATCGGCCCCTCCTCCGGGTCGACCACGAAGAGCCGCATCGCCGCGTGCGTCCGGGTCGCCTCGATCTCCGACGGGCGCTCGCCGTGCGCCTGGTCGGCGGTGTCGGAGTCGTTCAGCTGGAACTCGTCGCTCGCCGCGGCCGCGCCTCCCCCAGCCGTCCCGCCGCCCTCCTCGGAGCCCGATGACTCGTCACCGGAGCCGGAGCCGGAGCCTGAGCCCGAGGCCCCGCCGCTCGGCGCGCTCGAGCCGCAGCCGGTCGCGAGGGACAACGCGAGAACGATGAGTGGTAGACGACGCACGGAGCTCCTCCTGGTGTGGAACGAAACCGCGCCAGGCTATCACGCGCGCCGTCAGTGCACCGTCATCGCCTGGCGCATGCGCTCGGGCGAGTCCCCCGTCCACTCCTGGAACGCGCGGAAGAAGGAGTTGGGCTCGTCGTACCCGAGCAAGAACGAGATCTCGCTGCAGGGCAGCTGCGTCTTGGCCAGGTAGTGCTTCGCGAGGCGCTCGCGCGTGCGCGCGAGGATCCGCTGGTAGCTCGAGTCCTCGCTCCGGAGGCGCCGCTGGAGCGTCCGCTTGCTCACGCCCAGGCGTCGCGCCACCTCCTCCATCGAGACCTGCCCGGCCGGCAGCGACTCCAGCAGCACCGCTCCCACGCGTTCCGTCATCGACGCGCGCTCGTCGAGCTCCGACAGGCGCCGCCGCAGCTCCGGCTCGAAGACCGTCCACATCGCCTCGTTCGCGGTGAGGAACGGGCGCCGCGCGTCGTCGAGCGAGAACGTCACCGAGAACGCCTCGCCCGCGCTGACCCGGGTCCCGAAGAACGCCTCGAGCTCCGCACGCGGTCGCGCCGACGCCGGCATCGTGACCTGGCGCGGACGGATCCGCTCGCGCGTCGCCATGCGGCCGAGCTGCACGAGGAGCGCGAGCTCCGTCGCGACGAGCGACGACGGCGCCGGCGTGGCGGCATCGAGGAAACGAAACCCCGCGTGGATCGCGTCATCGTCGCGCGCCACGTCCAGTCGCATGGGCGCGAGCAGGCGCTTGTGGAGCGAGAGCCGCTCGAGCGCGACCTCGAGGTCCGGCGCGCAGAGCGCCGCGAACAGCGGCGGCGAGAACCCCTCGGCCGTGATCGCCTCCGCGATGCGCACGGGCAGCGTCGGGTCGTCGATCTCCGCGTCGATCGCTTCCCAGAGCCGAAAGTACGCCGCGGTGTCCAGCGTCGTGTCGGGGCGCGCGAAGAGATCCTGCGGCAGCTCCGCGCGCCGCAGCACGTCGGCCACGTTCACGCCGAGGTCCTGCAGCAGCATCCGCCAGCCTCCATCCACCCTGAACTCGCGCGCTCGTGTCATCGAAGGCCTCCACCCTCGGCCCCGATCCTAGCAGTATCCGGCAAAGATGACTGCGCGCGCCTCGCCGGCGGGACAGCGCGCCCAGCGCGCCAGTCGCTCCTCCGAAATGCTTCAGCATTTCGTCGTCGGCCCGGCGCGCTGGACACGCCGTCGCGCTCGGCGATGCATCGCGCGCATCTGCTAGGGCTCTTGATCGCGCTCCCATTCCTGTGTGGATGGCTCTGTGGCTGCGCGCTGGATCGCTCCGGTCTCCGCGCTCCCGGCGCCGACGCCGACGTCCCACCGGACCCTCCCTCGGTCGACGCCGGCCGGCGAGACGCGCGGGTCCCGGACGCGGCGCCGCCCGTCGACGCGCGGCCGCCGCCCGTGGACTCCGGGCCCGATTGCGTGCCCAGCGACGAGGTGTGTGACGCCGCGGGCGCCGACGAAGACTGCGATGGCATGGTCGACGAGGGGTGTGATTGCACCAACGGCGCCAGCCGCGAGTGCGCTCCCGCGGTGGGCTGCGCCGGCCGACAGGTGTGCGCCGCGGGCGCCTGGGGCACGTGCATCGCGGAGGTGACCCCATCCACGTGCAACGGGATGGACGACGACTGCGACGGTCTCGTGGACGAGGGCTCCATGTGCGAGGCGGCGACCGGCTGTCAGACCCACCGCTACGGCGGCCACGCCTACCTCTTCTGCACCGGCCCGCGGAGCTTCCGGGACGCGGAGACGTACTGCGCGAGGTTCGGCTACCACCTCGCGACCGTGAACGACTCGGCCGAGGACATGGAGCTCATCAGCGAGCTGCGCGGCCGCACGGGGCTGCGCCAGCGCTTCTGGATCGGCTACGAGGACCAGAACGACGACGGCGTGTTCCGGTGGGTGTTCGGCACGTCGACCTACGAGAACGGCAACACCGCCAGCCAGGGCGAGTGCACCCTCCTCGACGCGAACAACCGCGACTGGGGCGGCGAGCCCTGCACCAACACCGAGCGCTTCATCTGCGAATCCCCCTGAGCGGTTTTCAAGCCCGACGGGGCCCTGCTATGACGGCGCCATGTCGACGCCTCACGAATCGCTGAAGCCGCTGATCACCGCCGCGTTCGAGGACCGGGCGCTGCTCGAAGACGAGACGCACCGGAGCGCGGTGCTGGACACGATCGCGCTGCTCGATCGCGGCGCGCTGCGGGTCGCCTCACCGGGCGACGACGGCGAGTGGACGGTGCACGCGTGGGTGAAGCAGGCCATCTTGCTCTACTTCGGCGTGCGAAAGATGGAGACGCTGAAGGTCGGGCCCTTCGAGTTCCACGACAAGATCCCGCTCAAGAAGAACCTCGCAGAGCAGGGGGTGCGTGTCGTGCCGCCCGGGGTCGCGCGCTACGGCGCGTTCCTGGAGAAGGGCGTCGTGATGATGCCCGGGTACGTGAACATCGGCGCGTGGGTCGGCAGCGGCAGCATGGTCGACACGTGGGCCACCGTGGGGAGCTGCGCGCAGATCGGGCGCGGGGTGCACCTCTCGGGCGGGGTCGGCATCGGCGGCGTGCTCGAGCCGCCCGGCGCCACGCCGGTCATCATCGAGGACGGCGCGTTCATCGGCAGCCGCGCGATCGTGGTCGAGGGCGTGCGGGTCGGGAAGCAGGCGGTGCTCGGTGCCAACGTGGTGCTCACCAAGTCGACGAAGATCCTCGACGTGACGGGCAGCGAGCCGGTGGAGCACGTCGGGGCGGTGCCGCCGCGCAGCGTGGTGATCCCGGGCACGCGCCCGAAGAAGTTCGCGGCGGGTGAGTACGGCGTGCCCTGCGCGCTCATCATCGGACAGCGCACGGAGAGCACGGACGAGAAGACCTCGCTCGAGAGCGCCCTCCGGGACTTCGACGTCTCGGTCTGAGAGGGCGTGAGTTTGCGCGGGTGGGCTGCGCGCCGCATCCTGCGCGCGCCGTGTCGCCACGTCCCGAGTTGCCCGAGCCGAAGGGCCCCATCGAGCGCCTCCCCGAAGAGTGGGAGGCGTTGCTTTCGTCGTGGGGCGAGCCGAAGTTCCGCGCGAAGCAGGTCTTCGGGTGGATCCACGGCAAGGGCGTCTGCGATCCCGAGCAGATGACCAACCTCCCCAAGCGCCTGCGCGCCAAGCTGGTGGAGGACGGGCTGGCGCCGCCGCTCGAGGTCGCCTCCGAGCACCTCAGCGAGGACGGCACGCGCAAGCTCCTGCTCCGCATGCACGACGGCCGCACGGTGGAGTCGGTCTTGATCCCCCAGGGCTCGAGCGGGGCCGAGGATCCGATCGGCGGCGAGGAGCCCGAAGACGGCCGGCCGGTCACGCAGTGCATCTCCAGCCAGGTCGGCTGCGCGATGGCCTGCGTCTTCTGCGCGTCCGGCATGGCCGGCCTCAAGCGCAACATGACCGCGGGCGAGATCATCGCGCAGCTCCTGCTCGGGCGCGACCGGGTGGCGGAGGGCGACCGGCTGCGGAACGTCGTCCTGATGGGCATGGGCGAGCCGCTCCACAACTACGGCGCGGTCGCGCGCGCGCTCACGCTCATGTTCCACGCCGACGGGCTGGGCTTCGGCACGCGCCGGGTCACGCTCTCGACGAGCGGGCTCGTGCCCGAGATCGACAAGCTCGGCGAGGACTTCGGCGGCAAGATCCAGCTCGCGATCTCGCTCCACGTGCCCGACGACGAGCGGCGCAGCGCGCTGATGCCCATCAACCGGAAGTACCCGCTGGGCGCGCTCATGGAGGCGGTCCGCCGCTACCCGCTGCCGCCGCGGCGCCGGATCACCATCGAGTACACCCTGGTCCGCGGCTACAACGACGAGTTGGAGGACGCGGGCCGGCTGGCGAAGCTGCTCGAGGGGCTGCGGGTGAAGGTGAACCTGATCCCGATGAACCCCGTGCCCGACAACCCCCTCGGCCCGCCGAGCTGGGAGGTCGTCGAGGCGTTCCATGATCGGCTCTGGGACGCGGGCGTGCCGACCTTCATCCGCCGACGCAAGGGCGACGACATCGCGGCCGCGTGTGGGCAGCTCGCGCTGGCGGGCGAGAAGAAGAAGGTCCGGGTTCCGCTGCCCACCGTTTGAAGACGACCGCGCTGCGCGTACCTTCGGCCGGGATGTCGCCTCACCCCAACGGCCGTCGCTCGTTCCTCACCACCGTCGGCTCCGCCTCGCTCCTCGCCGGATGCGGAGGCGCGGGGAGGATGATCCCCGAGTGCCGCGATCCCTCGGACGAGGCGCTCGTGGCGCGGACGCGGGTGGGGGTCGCCGCGATCGACGCCGACGTCGTCGCGCTGCCCGCGAGCGAGGCCTTCCCGCTGGGGGTGGCCTCGGGGGACGCGACGGCCGAGGGGATCGTGCTCTGGACGCGCTACGACGGGCGCGCACGGCTCGGGCTGATGGTCTGGCGTGAGGACGGAGACGCGGTGGCTGCGTTTCGCGTGGTCCCCGCCGACGGAGGCTTCGCGCACGTGTTCGTCGACGACCTCGAGCCGGGAGAGCGCTACCGCTACGCCTGGCTGGAGCTCGACGGAGGCGAGGCCCGCGCGCGCAGCGACGTGGGGCGGTTCCGCACCGCTCTCCCCGAGAACGCGCGGACGCCTCTCCAGCTCGCCGCGTTCTCCTGCGTCAGCTGGAAGCGCGAGCACGACGCGCTCGCCCGCGCGGGGCGGGAGGGAGAGCAGGATCTGTTGCTGCTCCTCGGCGACACCTCGTACAACGACGGCGCCGAGACGCTCTGCGAGTACCGGCACACCTGGGGCCAGACTTTGTCGTCGGAGGGGTGGCGTCTGGTGCGCGCTCGCTCGAGCTTGCTCGCCACGTGGGACGACCACGAGGTCGCGAACGACTTCTGCGGTCCCGACGTGAGCCGGGCGCAGATCGCGGCCGGGCGTCGGGCGTTCTTCGAGCACCAACCGGTGCGGCGCTTCCGGAACGCGCCCGACCGGATCTGGCGGAGCCGACGCTGGGGCCGGACGGCGGAGATCTTCGTGCTCGACTGCCGCGGCGAGCGCGTCTGCCGCACACGCGGCCGACCCGACGCGACCATGATCTCCGAGACGCAGCGGGCGTGGCTGCAGCGCGGTCTCGCCGAGAGCCCGTGCGCGTTCAAGATCGTCATGACCTCGGTGCCGATCGCGGATGTGCCCGTGTTCTTCGAGACGAAGGCGCACGACCGCTGGGAGGCGTGGGCGACCCAGCGCCGGGCTCTGCTGCGCTTCGTGGAGCGAGAGCGCATCGATGGGGTGTTCTGGATCGGCGGCGACCTGCACATCGCGTCTGCGGGCCGGGTGGGCGCGCGTCCCGATGATCCCGGCTGGGGGCAGCTCGAGGTGCTCGCGGGTCCGGGCGCGCAACAGGGCTCGCCGTTCACCGAGTGGATGGGGCCGCCGCAGTACGACTTCGCCGACCCGCGCAGCAACGTCACGACCTTCGATCTCGATCCGGAGACGCTGCAGGTCAGGGTGCGCTTCGTGCTCGCGACCGGCGAGGCGATGGCGGACTTGACCTATGACCTGTCGGGACCCGTCCATCTCGTCCGGCGTCGCTGACTTGCGCGCCCGCAACTGGTGAGCACCTCGTCCGGTTGTGAGGGCCTACCTGTTCGCAACGCTCGTCGCGCTCGCCGCGATGGCGCCAGGGGCATCGTTCGCGCAGGTCGGCGCCGAGGCGTCCTCGGCGGGGGTGGAGGCGCAGGCGCCTCGACCGGCGACGGAGCGCCGCGCGGTGCCAGACTACGACGGCCGGCCCGACGCCGGGCCGAGCGCGGAAGACGTCTTGATCTGGATCCCGCGCATCCTGCTCGGGCCCGTGCACCTGGTGCTCGAGTACCTCGTGCGCGCGCCGCTCGGCGCGCTCTTCACGGCGATGGAGCGTGAGGAGTGGCACGTGCTGCTGGCCGACTTCTTCACGTGGGACGAGCGGCACGCGGGCCTCGTGCCGACCGCGTTCTACGACTTCGGCTTCGCGCCCAGCGTGGGGCTCTACTTCTTCTGGAACGACGTGGGCGCGCCGGGGCACCAGCTCCGCGTCAGCGGGAGCTTCGGCGGGATCGACTTCCTGCGCGCCAGCGTCTGGGACCGGGTGCTCCTGTCGCGCGCGGGGCAGGTGGAGTGGACCACTCGGGTGGAGGCGAGCACGCGCCCGGACCGGGTGTTCCAGGGGCTCGGCGCGCTGAGCCGCCAGGAGGATCGGGCCCGCTTCGAGCACTCCTTCGTCGAGGGGCTGGTCCGCCTCGACATCCACCCCTGGCGAGGCAGCCGGCTCGGCGTGCAGGCGGGCGTCGGCTGGCAGTCGTACGACCCTGACGGATACGCGCCGGTGAGCGACGACCCCTCGCTGGCGACCGCGGTGCAACAGGGGCACATCTCGGGCCTGCCGCCGGGCTTCGGCGGCTACGTCGCGTATCGGCAGCGGCTCGAGCTGCGGCTCGACACCCGGGAGGTGCCGCCCGCCCCGCGGCACGGGATCAAGATCGACGCGCTGGTCGAGCAGGGCGTCGATCTCACCTCCGTCGTCGACCGCCGCTGGATCCGCTACGGCGGCGTGGCGAGCGCCTTCGTCGACGTGGGGAACGAGCGCGTCTTCTCGCTGCACGTGGTGGCGGAGCTCGCCGATCCGCTCGGCGAGGCCGACGTGCCGTTCCTCGAGCAGGCCACGCTCGGCGGCTCCATGCTGCGGCTGCCGGGCTTCCTGCAGAACCAGCTCATCGGGCGGAGCGCCACCGTGGCCACGCTCCGCTACACCTACCCGGTCTGGGTCTATCTCGACGCGAGTCTGTTCGTGTCGGCCGGCAACGTCTTCGACGCCCACTTCTCGGACTTCGATCCGGAGCGGCTGCGCCTCGCCTGGGGCTTCGGGCTCGCCTCGATCGGAGATCGCGACCACGGCTTCGAGCTGACGCTCGCCTTCGGGACCACCCCCTTCGTGCTCGGCGCGACCGTCGAGTCGGTGCGGTTGATGGTCGGTGGGCAGGCGGGTGTCTTCTGAGGATGGCTTCCCGAGGAGATCGATCATGCACAGGTTCTTCATCGCGCTCACGCTCGCCCTAGCCACCGCCTGCGGCGGCGGGGTCCGACAGTTCGCGCTCCAGGAGCCGCTCTGGCAGGACGATGACCGGCAGCCGTTCACGCCGCGTCCTCCGCAGGCGCGCTACGCCCCGTACTTCTGGGACGCGATGGACAACATGATCTTCCGTCGCGCGTCCGAGGCCTTCACCTTCGAGCTCTCTCAGGAGGCCATCGACGTCAACGCGCTCGACGAGGTGCCGGACAGCAGCTGGTTCCACAACCGCATCGGGCGGTGGGGCATGGCCCCCGCGGAGCTCGCGCGCGGCGCCTGTGGTGAGGAGACGGGCCCACCGCCTGGCCCGTGGCGCGTCGTCGGCGGCAAGCCGGACGGCGCCACGCCGGGCTTCCTCATCGAGTCGGCGGACGGTACGCGCTACCTGCTCAAGACGGACCGCGCGGGGCAGCGCGAGCAGGCGACGGCGGCCGACGCCATCGCGGCCGCGGCCTACCACGCGGCGGGGTATCACGTGCCTTGCAATCGTGTAGTGTTCTTCCGGCCCGACGTGCTCGAGCTCGCGCCCGACGCCGAGGTGAGCGGCTCCGATCGACCCCTGACGGAGGAGGACGTGCGAACGGTGCTGGAGGGGGCGACCGAGGGGCCCGACGGGACGCGGCGCGCGGTGCTCAGCCGGTTCATCGAGGGCACGCCGCTCGGACCCTGGAGCTACACGGGCACGTGGGACCTCGACGCGAACGATGTGGTGCCCCACGAGCGTCGGCGCGAGCTGCGCGGCATCTACGTCCTGAACGCCTGGCTGGATCACTGGGACTCGCGTCAGCACAACACGCTCGCGGCGTGGATCGAGGCGCCCGGCGGCGGCGGGCACGTGCGGCATTACCTGATCGACTTCGGCGAGTGCATGGGCATGGTCGAGGCGCCGCATCGCCGCGGTCCGCGCATGGGGCACAGCGTGTGGCTCGACTTCGGGCACGTGGTCGAGGACACGCTGGGGCTCGGCATCGTCCAGCGCGCCTGGGATGGCCGGGAGCGACACCCGGTGCTCGGCTACTACGGCGTCGCGCACTTCGACCCCGACGGCTGGACCCCGCAGTACTGGAACGGCGCGCTCGACCGGCGCACGGCCCGGGACGAGGCGTGGGGCGCGCGTATCCTCGCGCGGTTCCGCGATCCGCACATCCGCGCGATGGTGTCCCTCGGTCACTTCTCCGATCCGGAGGTCGCCGAGCGCCTCGAGGGCATCCTGCGCAGTCGCCGCGACCGGGCGCTCGAGCGCTACCTGATGGCGCTCTCGCCGCTCACGGAGCCCGCGCTGCGTCAGAACGACGAGGGGAGGGCGGAGCTCTGCCTGACCGACCTCGCGGTCCACGCGGGGCTCCGGACGCGGCGTCTCTACACCGCCCGGCTCCTGCACGCGGGGGCCACGCGGTCGCTCGAGACGCGTCGCCAGGAGGAGGGCGTCTGCGTCGCGTTCCCCTCGATCGACGGGGAGGGCGGCTCCACCGACTACGCGATCGTCGAGGTCGACGCGGCCAGCCCGGGGCGCGACGAGTCGCGGCGGCTCTCACTCCACTTCTACGTCACCGGTCCCGACCGTCTCCGGCTGGTCGGCCTCGAGCGCTGAGGGCGCGTCGCTGGAAGCCTCGGGCTCCTCCTCGAGGAGGTGGAGGTAGTCCTCGGGCTGCTCGTCGGTCGGCGCCTCCGCCTCGTCTTCGGTCTCCAGCGAGTCGAGGATCCACCTAGGCAGGTCCTCGAGCTGCTGGGCCTGCGGGGTCTCGTGCTCGGCCGCGCGGCGCTCCTCCAGCTCTTCCTCCGTGTGCAGCTCGTCGACGTGGTCGAGCGCGTCCTCGGAGACCTCCTCGTGCTGCTCGAAGCCGCTCCCCGTCACCGCGCGATAGGTGTCGAGGGCGAGCTGCGTGGCCGCGCCGGTCACCCCGCTGAAGAAGATGTGGATCTCGTGGCTCTGGACGTCGGTGCGCACGTAGCCGGGGCCGAACGGATCGACCGGGCGGAACCCGGTGCCGAAGCCGTGCACGTAGCCGAGCCCGAGGCCGAAGTCGTAGCGGTCTCCCTGCACGCCGAAGCCCGCGCTGACGCCGAGCCGGTCCACGCGGTCGGGCAGGTACCGGGTGCGCTCCCCGACCATCTGCGCCGGCAGGCCGCTCAGCTCGAAGAAGGTCCCGAAGCGGAGCGGGATCTCCTCGGTGATCTGGATCTCCGCTCCGATCGCCGCGTCGAAGATGACGTCGGTCCAGTAGCTGTCCGGGAAGTACGTGGCCGCGGGGCGGTCGCCGTCGAGCGGGACGGGCTGCCCGAGCGGGAACACGGGGTCGTTGGGGCTCCCCTCCGAGCCGGTCAGGCCGAGGTCGAGCCCGACGCCGAGGCGCGGGTCGAGGCGAAAGTAGCTGCCGACGCGGAGCTCCCACGGGAGGGTGGCCTGCACGTCGAGCTGCTCGTCGTTGACGCGGAAGAAGCCGGACCCCTCCGGCATGCTCGCGTCCGCCGTCACGCGCTGGAAGAACGCGCGCCCGCTGTCGAAGAGCTCGATGCCGGGCGCCTGGAACATCACCGAGAGCTGCACCCACTCGTCCGGGCGCCACGAGGCGCCGAAGCGGAGCGCGAGGCTCGTCGCGCTCACGTCCACGCGCACGTCTCGCGCGACGAGCGTGCCCATGGTGCCGCCGTTCGTCAGGCCGATGGCCTGGGACCAGTTCTCGCGGTATTCGCGGTCGTAGATCGACAGCGCCGCGGTGACGCCGAGCGAGACCTGGTTGCTCGGCCGGAACGCGTACGCCACGTAGAACCAGCGCACCTCCTGGGTGTCGCGGACCTCGAGCGTGCTGGCGATGCCCCGCCCCAGATCCGCGTCGTCATCGAGGAGCTCGCGGTCCACCGACTGGGTGATCGCGCTGCCCGCCGCGAGCGCGTGCTGGCGGACGTTCGTCGCGTCGCGAGGCCCGAACTTGAGCACCGCGCCCAGGAAGACGGGCACCGAGAGCAGCCCGCTGTCGGTCAGGTCGCTGAGCCCGAGCACGCTGTTGTACCCGTCGACCAGGGTGTAGCTCCGGAACGTGCGCAGCGAGAGGCTCGCGCCCGCCGCGGTGCCGGGCGTGTCCGCGAGGCCGGCCGGGTTGTAGTAGGCGGCGGAGGGGCCCGCGGCCGACGCGACGACCGCCCCGCCCAGGCCGAAGGCGCGCTCGCTCAGGAGTGGGTTTCGCTGCCCGCGTTGCCCCGCGGCGCCCGCCGGAACGGCGAGCATCGCGAGCATCAGAGGGATCACCGTTTGGGAGGCTCTCACGTCCGGCACGTACGCACGGCGCAGGTCCGGGCGAACATCTCGCGGCCTCCGGCGTCGAAGACCCCGTGATAGCGTCGGGAGCAACATGATTCGTGGGTCGTCCATGGCAATCGCCGCCCTCGCCTCGCTCGCGCTGCCCGCGGGCGCGGCGGCGCAGGCGGCGGGCATCCGGGTCGTCGAGGTGGACTCCGTGCGGGTCGATGGCAGCCTCGGTGACTGGCGCGGGGCGCGCTTCACGCCGGTCGGGCAGGGCACCGACGCGTCGATGCGGTTCGCGCTCGGCCACGACGACGAGGGGCTCTACGTCGCGGCGATGGTCTTCGACGAGCGCCTCGTGCGCACATCCAGCCCGGGGGCCCGCGAGGACGCGGTGATCCTCACGCTCTCGATGCCGCAGCGGCGGGGGCGACGGGCGGTGGACCTCTTCCTCTTCGCGGGCGTGTCGGGTCGCGGCGCGGCGAGCGCCGGGCTGGGCGCGTTCGGGCGCAGGCCTCGCCCGCTGAGCGGCGTCCGGATCGTGGAGGGCCCGCTGCGCCGCGGCAGAGGCTACGTGCTCGAGGCCTTCGTCCCGTTCTCGGTCCTGCCTGGCGGCGAGCGCTGGGAGGAGGCTCGCGCGAACATCCGCTATCGCGACGTCGACCAGGAGGCGCGGCCCGAGGTCGAGTCCGAGCCCGCGCTCATCGATGGCGTGGACGCGCGGCACCTCGACCGCCTGGTGCCCCTCATGGCCACGGGAGGCGCGAGCGGCGCGCTCGGCGAGTTCCTGAACGCGCGCGGCCTCGGCGCCGCGCGACCGAGCCACGATCTGCGCGGCGACGTGGCCGAGGATGGCCGCCCCGAGCGCGTCTTCGTGGTCGATCGCTTCCTGGTGATCACAGGCCCCGGCTACCGCGGCGGCAGCGGCTACGGCTATCACCAGCTCCCCATCGAGCAAGCCTCGGACGTGCGAGACGCGGAGCTGCGCGACCTGACGGGCGACGGCCAGCGAGAGCTCGTCATCGTGCTGCGTCAGCGCAACGCCCAGGGCGAGCGCGATCTCTGGCAGGTCATGGATCTGAGCGGCGACTCCCCGCGCGCGATCTTCGGCCTGGAGATCCGCAAGGCGGTGACCGGCTCGGGCTCGGTCGAGGCGCGGGTCCGCGTGCTGCGCGCGCGCCGCGGCGCCCCGGAGATCGAGGTCCGGGCGCACCGCGCGAGCGGGCTCGACGCGGAGAGCTACCAGGAGGCGCCGGCGGCCGACGTCGAGCCGATCCTGTTGCCCTGGGGCCCCATCCGCGCGCGACGCTATCGCTGGAGCGGTCGGGGCTTCGAGCAGACGACCGAGCAGGCGAACCCTCGCTATCGCCCCCCGGCGCCCGAGCGCGCGACGCGAGAGGCGGCTCCCACCGAGCCGGCCGCGCCCACCGAAGAGCAGCTCCTCGCCGCCTTTCGCCGAGAGGCGCGGATCCGTCGCGGCGCGCGCCCGCGCTTCCGCATGCAGGCCAACTTCGCGGGCGACCGGGCGCAGGAGACGGGCCTCGTCTACGGCCGCCAGCTCGTCATCGTCGGGCCGGGCATCCAGGGGGGCCGCAGCTTCCTGACGTACTCCATCCCCGCGCCGACCGACGACGACCTGCTCGACGTCAGCGCGGCCGACGTCACGGGCGACGGCCGGGCCGAGCTCCTCTTCCGCGTCCGCCAGCGCTTCGGCGAGGTCGAGCGCGAGGTGCTCGCCGTGCACCAGGTGACCGAGCGCGGCTTCCCTCGGCTCCTCGAGGTCGAGGTGAAGCGGACGCAGGGCGATCGCGTCATCGAGAACCAGGTGGTCGCGCGGCGCGGTCGCCTCGAGATCCGGCCAGGGCGCGCCGTCGGATGGGACGCCAGCAGCTGGACCTTCACGCGGAGCGAGCAGGACTCGGCCGAGCCGCTGCTGCTGCCCTGGCAGGACCGCGCGGTCCGCTACCGCCTCCGCGGCGGGCGGCTCGCGCGCTAGCGCGCCGCGTTGCCTTCGAGGCTGGGCGTGCGCTCGTGCCGGACGCCGGGGCCGCACCGGAGCCGGAAGGTGCGCAGCACGGGCGGCTCCTGCGCGTCGCTCTGCCGCTCGCCGACCGCGACGAGCAGCGCTCCGTCCACGCACGCGCCGACCGCCTGCGGGAAGCGCGCGTGGTACTCGTAGATCTGCTGCTCGGCCTCGACCGGGGACAGGTCGGCGTCGAGGCGGCGGAGGTTCACCATCGTCACCTCGCGGCTCGAGCGGCGCGCCATCACCGCGAACACGTGCTCGCCGCAGGGCACGAGCATCGGCGTGATGTCCTCGCCGTCGGCGCGTCCCGGGCTCTCGAGCGCGTCCTCTCGCAGGCGCAGCCGCTCGTCGAGTCGGCCGACGAACGCGCGGTGACGGCTGCTCCGCAGGTCGCGCACCGTCACCATCGGCCCCGCCTCGTCCGCGACGAGGTGTACGCGCGCGCCCAGCTCGCGCACGGCCAGCGACGGCCGGGGCGGCTCCTGCCCGCGCTGCACCAGCAGATGTCCGCCTTGCCGACCGCGCTCGAGCCAGCTCTCCGTCCAGGCCACCACGCGCGCGTCATCCGCGGCGGCGAGGTGCAGGCTGGGCGCGCTGGCGATGGTCTCCGACGTCGAGATGGGGAAGCCGGGAGGCAGGTCGCCCAGCGGCCCGTCGGCGACGAACGCGCGCGCGGCGAAGGTGTCCGCGCTGCGCCACCCGACGACGGCGCGCTCGCCCCGCACGACGAGGTCCACGCCGTGGCTGTCGGGCCCGACCGGGCCGGTGCGCGACGTGAGGACCGCGCTCGGCGTGCCCTCGCCGACGCGCACGCCGAACAGCGCGACGTAGCCGTCTCGGCCGCGGTCCGCGTCGCCGGGGCGGACGCAGGCCACGTGCAGCGCGCCGCCGTCGGCGTCGAGGGCCACGCCGCCGGGGCAAGGCGCGCCGACCCGCACGGGCTCGCCGCGCGGCGCCCCGCGCGCGTCCAGCCGCCGCACGAAGAGGCCTCCGCGCTCGGACCACGCCAGCGCGGCGCCGCTCTCGTGGGGCACCAGATCGATCCCGTCGAAGCGCGCGCTCTCGGCCCGCGCGTGCTCGACGGTCTCCTCGAACCCGCACCCGACGGGCTTCGGTCGCTCGTCGTCGCACGCGCCGCAGAGGATCGCGAGCAGCGCGACGAGGATCAGAGCACGCCGCGGGCCTTCAGCAGCGCGCGGATCTCGGGCCGCCGCGCCTCCAGCTCCGCGGGATCCTTGACCGGCTGGAAGCGCCCGTCCGCCCCGCTGCGCGCGACCTTCACGAACGCGCTCGGCAGGAACGCGGTGAGCTGACCGACGAGATGCTCGAACTGCACCGCCTCGCGCCCGTCGACCTTCTTGCGTACCGCGAACCACGTCAGGGGGAAGTCCCGATCCAGCGCCTCGGCGTCGAGGACGAAGGAGTTGGTGTTGAAGACGCCGATGGTGTCCTGATCGAAGTCATCGGGGAAGCGGAAGGCTTCCACGATCTGCAGGTCGCCGTCGACGCGCGCGGGCGCGCCGCCCTTGTCGCCGGGCTCCTTGGCCACCACCTCGGCCGTGATCTTCGCGCCCGACGCTTCGTTCGCCTCGAGGTGCGCGCCGATGATCGCGGGGTCGAGCGTGGCGCCGAGGTTGTCCACGTTGGACATGTAGAGCAGCTCGCCGCCGCTCTCGCGGAACGCCTTCAAGGCGCCCGAGCGCCGCAGCGCGTCGGGCAGGTCGCCGTGCCCGGGCGCGTAGGGGGAGGCCGCGCCGTCCTCGTCCGTGAAGAGCGCGCCGTCGCTCGTGAGGCGCAGCGAGATGAACTGCGCGAAGGTCGTGACGGGCGCGCGCGCGGTGCTCATCTCGGCCCCGAGTCGCTCCACCTCGTCGTGCGTGGCGAAGCTCGTCATCGCGAACATGGGGATCGTCGCGTCCAGGGTCTCCGCGAGCCGACGCGCGTCCTGGAGCTTCAGCGCGAGGAAGCTCTGCCCGTCCACGGCGTCGACCGACGCCTTGACCACCCCGCCGAAGCGGGTCGCCATGCCGCCGGCGAGCACGACGATGCCGACCTTGCCGGCCGCCATCGCGGCGCGCCCCTTCGCGGTCAGCCGCTCGCGATCGGCGCTGCCGAGCTCGGGGAGGGCGCGCACGTCGTCGTCCTCGGGAGGGCGGACCGCGCCTTCGATGCGGTTGGCGTCATCGCCCGCCTCGCCGCGGTCCAGGCGCGCTCGGAGGGAGGCGAAGGTCTCGCCGTCGAAGCCGTAGCGTTGAAGAAGCGCCGTCGTCTCGGCGTCTAGTTCGAGGTCGTGGGGGGAGCTCATGTCGGGCGCACCTCTATCCCATTCCGGACGGGTCTCGCAAATGGATGGAATCGTTGTTGCAGAGTCGTTTGGGTCGAACAGTTTTGACGGGTCGTGTGCCGCGGTGGTCCGTGGCACACTGAGCCGGGAGGTAGACACGGAATGAAGAGCCCCGAGCGTTGGATTCGAGCCTTGCTGCTGGTGGGTCTGGGAGCGCTCGCGCTCGCGGCCACCGGTTGCGCCACCCGCGTGTATGCGCGCCCCGCCTCCGGCGCCGTCTACGGGACGAGCTCCGTCGCGGTGTACCAGGCCCCGCCGCCCCGTCAGACCGTGGCCGTTCGCCCGGCCGCTCCGTACGGCAACGCGGTGTGGGTCGAGGGCCACTGGCAGTGGAACGGCGGCCAGTACGTCTGGGTGGACGGCTACTACGTGCAGCAGCGTCCCGGCTACACGTTCCAGCAGCCCCGCTGGGTGCAGCAGGGCGGCCGCTACGTCTACGTCCAGGGCGGCTGGGCCCAGGGCGGCCGTGTCGTCCACCACGTCCGGCCTGCGCCGCGCGTGCGCGCCCGGACGGTCGTACGTCAGCCTCGCCGTGGGCGCGTCGTGGTGCAGCCGCGCCGCGGCCCCGTGGTGCGGCAGCGGACGGTGGTTGGCCCCCGCGGGGGTAGCCGAACCGTCGTCCAGGGGCGGCGCGGAGGCAGCGTCACCGTGCGGCAGAGCCCGCGCGGGCGGACCACCGTACGGCGTCGTCCCCCGGCGCGTGGCCGCGGCGTGACCGTGCGCGCCCGCGGCGGACGCGGCGGAGGCCAGCGGGGCGGCAGCGTCACCGTGCGGCCGCGCTGAGCCCGCTCGAGCAGCTCGTCTGGAGCCCGCGTGCCAACCGGCCCGCGGGCTCTGCTGTATCCGTCCGTTCGCGCCGGAAGCGTGAACGGCGGTTCCATCTGGGACCACGGCTCCTAGGGAAACCGACACTGGCGCCCGGGTGAGAATGCCTGAGGATGTGCTTGAATGAGGGCTGCTTTGTCCCGGCACTCGAAGACACGTGAGGCACCCCCGCCGTGAGCGGGAGAAGCTCGGCGGGGCTGCTGCTGCCTCCGGCCGTCGTCCTGGCGGCCGCGGTGGTGTTTTCCGTCGGCTTGCACGTGCCCGCCTATGTCGGGCTGGGCATGCTGAAGGTCCTGCTCGAGGAGGCCCCGGCTCCGGCCGCGCCGATGGAGGTGGAGATCGTCGACTCCCGGCCGGTGCCGCCCACCGCCGACGAGCCGTCGGACGATCCCGCGCCGATCGACGAGCGAGACGATGAGGAGCCCGAGCGACCGCGCCTGGCGCGCGCCGAGCCCGAGCCCGAGCCGGAGCCGCAGCGCGCGGAGCCGGAGCCCGAGCCGGAGCCCGTGGAGGCCGACCAGGTCGAGATGCCGCAGCTGCGTCCGCCGCCGCCGCCGCCCGAGGAGCGGGAGCTGGTCCGGGTGGAGCAGCACGCCCAGAACCCCGACGAGCCGCCGCCCGAGGACGCGCAGCACGCCGCCGAGCAGAACAACCGCGTCGAGGAAGAGACGTTGGCGCGGATCCGCAACCCCAACATGAACGACCCGGAGCCGCAGGCGGCGACGCCGACCGAGGCCCTGCCGCCGGCCGAGGACGAAGGGGACTCGGCCGAGGAGGAGGTCGCGGAGCTGCAGGAGGTCGAGGGCAGCGACGAGCGCGACCCGACGCGCGAGGAGATCCGCACGCCGCCTCCGCCGCGCCCCACGCGAGCCCCGTCGCGCTCGCGCACGCCTGCCGTCGCGGAGGCCGCGCGCGGCGACGGTCGACGCGGCGCGTCCGAGGGAGACGGGCGCCCGCAGGAGGCGGCCGGAGGCGGACGCACCGCGCGCGGCGGGGGCGAGAGCGTGCCCACCCGCGAGGTCGTCGTCTCGGATGGGCTCGGCACCTGGCGCATGCGCGTCCCCGACCCGGACGCGGTCGCGGGCGAGGGCGAAGGCGAGGGCGGTGGCCCGGCCATCGCGGGGCGAGGCACGGGCACCGAGGGCGAAGGCAGCGGCGCAGGTCGCGCCGGCCGCTCGCGCCGCCGCGCGCGGGGCGGCTCCGCCGGCGGCCGCGGCGCGCCCAACCTCCGCATGAGCTGGACGCAGTTCGCGAGCGTCTACGGCGAGGAGGAGCTCGAGCGCGAGCGGGAGCTGCGCCTCGAGCAGCGGCGGAGCGAGAGCCGCGGAGCCGCGCGTCAACGACACTGGCAGCAGTTCCGCGCGGCGATGGAGCATCACGACGTCCGCGTCCGACCCGGGAACCAGACCGCGCTCAACGCGCGCATGGACCCCTTCGCGACGTACATCGCGCGCATGCACAACGCGCGGATCCACCCGCGCTTCGCGGGCGACTACCTCCATCACGTCCCGCCGTCGGTCGCCCAGACCTTCCAGGCGAACCCGAACATGCACACCAAGCTCGAGATCGGCATCGACGCCGAGGGCCGGGTGGCGCACATCAGCGTGATCGGCACGAGCGGCGACCTCATGTTCGACCTCGGCGCCTTCGAGGCGATCATGCGCTCGCAGCCCTTCGAGGCCACGCCCGCGAACATCCGCTCGCCCGACGGCCTCGTCTACCTGCACTGGAGCTTCTACCGGAACCAGCGCCAGTGCGGCACGTTCAACGCCCGCGGCTTCATCCTCTCGACGGCCCCGGACCGCGACCGCGGCGACGACGCGGACCCCGTCATGGATCGCTCGACGGTCTTCGGAGGCCGAGAGCCCGAGCCGGCGCCGCCCGAAGATTCGGCAGGGGACGACGACACCGCCGCGCCCCCGCCCGAGGCCATCGACGGCCCCGAGTGAGGCGCGGTCCCTCGCAAGTCGAGGTGCGTTGATACGACGTTGGGTGAGGTGCTAGGCTCGGTCGCCTGGAGGGGTGATGAGGCTTGCTTGCAACTTGGTCTTCGCGGCTGCGCTCGTGTCCACGCTCGGCGCGCCGCGGCTCGCCGCCGCGCAGGATGATCTCGAAGAGGCGCGGAGCCGCTTCGAGCTCGCGGAGGGACACTTCCGGGACGGCGACTTCGCGCTCGCGCTGACGGAGTTCGAGCGCGTCCACGCGCTGATGAGCGCGAGCGGCCACCCGAACGCCATCTACGTCGTCTACAACATCGCGGTCACCAACGAGCAGCTCGGCCGCGACCGCGCCGCCATCGAGACCTACGAGCGCTTCCTCCGCGAGTCGGCCCCGGACGCGCCCAACCGCGCGGACGCCGAGAGCCGGCTCCGGGAGCTCCGCGAGCGCATGAGGCTCGCCGAGCAGGACGCGGCCAGCGAAGCCGACGTCGAGCCCGCCCCGGCGGCGACGGGCGGAGGCGGCGTCTCGCCCGTGGGCGTCATCGTCGCCGCGGTGGGCGGCGCGGCGCTGGTAGCGGGCGCGGTGGTCGGAGGGCTCGCGCTGTCGGACAGCGACGCCGCGCGGGCGGACTGCGTCGACGGCGTGTGCCCGTCCAGCGCACGCGACGGCATCGCCGGCGCGCAGACGATGGCGAACGTCGCGGACGGCCTCCTCTTCGGAGGTGCCGCGGTCGCGGCGACCGGCGTCGTGCTGATGCTCGTGCTGAGCGACGACGAGGCGCCGCCGGTCTCTGCCGCGTGTAGCGCGACGGGATGCCACGCGGTCGTCCGGGGGACGTTCTGATGCGGCGGCTCTCCACGGTCTCGCTGCCGGTCGCGCTTCTATTCGCGGGCTGCTCTCTCATCGTCCCCGGCCCGGACTCGTTCGAGTTTGCGGGAGCGGATGGGGGGACACCGCGCGATGGCTCCGTCGACGCGAATCAGCCCGACGCGACGATCATCGAAGACGGCAGTGTTTCTTGCGAGGGCGAGACGGTTGCGTGTGATGGGGACTGCGTGGACCTCGACGATGACCCTCGGCACTGCGGCGACTGTGGAGCTGCGTGCAGCGACGGCGCCGAGTGTGTAGCGGGCAGCTGCACCAACCCGATCGTTCAGGTCACCGCCGGGCTCGGCCATGCTTGTGCGCGGCAAGCGGCGGGCGAGGTCTGGTGCTGGGGGAACAATACGAACGGGGAGCTCGGAGACGGCACGACGCTCAATCGCGTGTTTCCTGTCCGAGCCACCGCCGCGGGTAGCGCTTCGTCGGTCCAGGCCGGTGGCCTGATCATCCGGTATCCCGGCGGAGGATTGTCTTTTCAGGGCTTCACCTGCGCGACGGATGATGCGGATCGACTCCGATGTTGGGGTGGGAACGAGGCGGGCCAGCTCGGGGACGGGACGGTCGAGGCCCGGACCGCGGCGGCCGATGTCGTCGGCGTGGGGCGCGTGTCCCGCTTCGTGCTGGGAGGGCTGGGCGTCGCCGTCACGGCCGATGGGCGCGTTCTGAGGTGGGGCGGCGTGGATGGGAGTGGGACTCCGTTGGCCGCTGCCGAGGTCCGCCCAAGCGGGGTGGTCGGGCCCTGGGTAGACGCGGTGAGCTCCGGAGCGTCTCACTGGTGCGCGGTCGGTCCCGCTGGTTCGACGTACTGCTGGGGGAGAAACACGAGCGGAGCGTTGGGTCTCGGCGCGATGGAGGACGCGCCGGCCCCCGCGCGCGTGACGGATCTCGACGAAGCTTCGGCGGTCTCAACCACGCTCGTCTCCTCCTGTTCGCGGCTGACCTCCGGGACGGTGATGTGCTGGGGTCGGGCGGACAGTCTCGGTGCGGGCCTGTCGACCGCGGACCCGCACCCCGAGCCCATCGCGGTGACCGGTCTCAGTGACGTCTCGACAGTCGCGGGAGCCGCGTGGGGGGCGACTACCTGCGCGATTCACGGCGCGGAGGGGCGCGTGAGCTGCTGGGGATCGGACGCACCGACCCCCGAGCCGGTGTCGGGTCTGGGCAACGTCCGCGAGGTTTCGCCGGGGGGCGTGTCGAGCGCGTTCTTCGGCTGTGCCCTTTCGGAGGAGGGCGCCGTCATGTGCTGGGGGAGCAACTCGGCGGGCCAGCTCGGAGATGGCACCACGACCGACCGTCCCGCACCGGTTCCCGTCGAAGGGCTACCGTAGGCTCGAGTGAAGCGCACTGCTCGCTCGTGATAGCTTGGACCTCCGAGAGGAGCTTACCCCATGCGATACTTGCCCTTCGCCGCGACCATGGTCGCCCTCAGTCTGCTGCCGATCAACGCACTCGCTCAGCGCCGCGTTCAGTACGATACGGTCGCCGAGATGACGCCAGCCGCGGCGTCCTGTGGGTTCTGTGGCGGAGAGAAGTTCGGTGTGGTCTTCCGCGAGCTCTCCATGGGCCGGGGGCTCCGCGCCGACGAGTTCCCGCTCACGGTGATCAGTCTCGAGGTCGCTCTGGCGAGCGTGCGTATCGAGGACTTCGGTGGCTTCGGGATCTGTCAGGGCTCCACGGAGGGTGGCAGCGTCGACACCGAGATCGCCATCTACACCGGCGCGACGGCGCCGACGGGACCCATCCTCGACAACCCCGTCACTGGGCCCTGGGCCGGGGAGACAGAGGTGTGGGCGGGAACCGTCCCCATCATGCGGAGCGTGGAGACGAGCGCTGGCTCCATGCAGTACAACTTGATGTTCAATACCGTGGATCTGCCCGGTGGTGGGGTTCGGGTCGAGAGCCCCAACACCTACCTGCGGGCCGTGATTACCATCCCGTCAGCGCCCGGAATGTCTTTCTGCACGTCCGGCGGCAACCCCGAGGCGGCCGGCGTCGGTGTGCGTGACAACGACGGCAGCCGCGTGGCCAACGAGGTCAACTTCATCTACGCGGCGATGTCGTCGTCGCCCGGCGCGGTGCGCGAGGGCTGGCACTGGAACGAGTCTTCCGAGATCATGGATCCGATGACCGGGGCCTCCGGCATCCAGGGCGATTGGGCGCTGCGTTTGAACATCCGGCCGGACCCGATGACGGATCCCGACTCCGGCGTGGCCATGCCCGACTCCGGGGTGATGGACCCCGACTCGGGCATGTCGATGCCCATGGACTCGGGGACGACGACGCCGCCCGAGGACGGCGGCGGGACGCCGATGTGCGCGATGGATGCGGACTGCGCGGGCGGTGAGCGGTGCGTCGAGGGGATGTGCCGGCGCGTGACGTGCGCGGCGGCGAGCGACTGCGCGGGCGGCATGACGTGCGTCGAGGGCATGTGCCGGAACCTGTGCACCTCGAGCGCGGAGTGCATGGGCGGTGAGGTCTGCGACGACGCGGCGGGCTACTGCGTGCCCGTGGGTGAGGAGAGCGGCGGCGGCTGCGGCTGTCGCGTCGGCGCCACGCGCTCGGCCGGGCTGGCGCTCCTACTGCCCTTGTTCGGGCTCCTGCTCTTCCGCCGTCGCGGCTGAGAGCCGCTCGAGGGCCCAGCGCGCCGCGCTCCGCACGGTCTCGCTCGGGTCCTCCTCCGCCGCCTCACGGAGCACCGGGAGGTGGCGGCGCGCGCCGCTGTTGCCGAGCACGATCGCGGCGTTGCGCGCCATGCCCTCGCGCCCTGGCCGGCGGAGCGGGCTGCCGTGCGCCCAGCTGCGGTGCGCGTCGTCGTCCATGCGCAGCACCCGCTCGAGCGGGACGTCGAGGCGCGGGTCGGCGGCGAAGGCCTCGGTGTCGACCGCGTCGGGCGGCGCCGTTCGGTTGTAAGGACACACGTCCTGACAGATGTCGCAGCCGAAGAGCCGGCTCCCCATCTGCGCGCGCAGCGCCGGATCGATCGTGCCTCGGTGCTCGATGGTGAGGTAGGAGATGCACGCGTTGGCGTCGAGCACACGCGGGCCACGGAAGGCGTCGGTGGGGCACCCGTCGAGACACAGCCGGCAGCTCCCGCAGCGCTCGGCCATCGGCGCGTCCGGGGGCAGCTCGGCGTCGGTCACGATCGTCGACAGCAGCACGTGCGAGCCGAGGCCGGGGACGATCAAGCACGCGTTCTTGCCGATGAACCCGATCCCGGCGCGCTGCGCCCAGGCGCGCTCGAGCACGGGCACGGAGTCGACGCTCATGCGCGCCTGATGGCCGGCCTCCTTCAGGATCCGGGTCAGCTTGCGCATGCGCTTGCCGATGACGTTGTGGTAGTCGCGGCCCCGGGCGTAGCGAGCGACGACGCCCGGTGAGGGCCCCACGGGGCCACCCTCGCGCGCGTAGGGCGTGGCGAACGCGATCACGCTCCGCGCGCCCGGGAGCATGCCGGGGTGGGTCGGGTCGAGGCGGACGTCCGCCGTGTCCGCCATCCACCCCATCGAGGCGTGCATCCCGTCGCGCAGCCACGCGGTCAGGGTCGCGGCTTCACGGTCCAGCGGCTCGACGCGCGCGACCCCGAGGCGGGCGAAGCCGAGCTCACGCGCGCGCGTCTCGAGGGCGGCCCGAAGATCCATGACGCAGCATGACGCGGGGGTCGGGCGACGGCGAGGGGGCGTGATGGCTCGGTTGCCGGCGGATTCTCGGGCCACGCGCCGCGGTGATGGTCGCGGGAGTGCGGAGCGGGATCGGGGTCGGGGTCGGGGTCGGGGTCGGGGTCGGGGTCGGGGTCGGGGTCGGGGTCGGGGTCGGGGTCGGGGTCGGGATCGGGATCGGGATCGGGATCGGGATAGGGATCGGGATCTGCGGCGGGATCGGGTCCGTGCGGCGGGATCGGGTTCGTGCGGCGGGATCGGGTTCGTGCGGCGGCCGGCCGATGCGGTGGCGGACGCGGGAGCGGACGCGGTGTCGGTCGCGGTGGCGGACGCGGTGTCGGACGCGGTGTGGGTCGCGGTCGTGGGGCAACTCGCGGGCAAGGGCAGGGGCAAGGGCACGGGCAAGGTAGCGAGGGTGCCTCTGGCCCCCTCGCTCGCCTTTGGCCCCTCGCTAGGGCGCGGGCACGAAGCGGGTGTGGCCCTCGCGCACCGCCACCCAGATGAAGTCCTGGTTGTCGCCGCGCACGTAGGTGAGGTGGTGCACGCCGGGAGCGAGCGGGAGGCCGACGGTCGCGCCCGCGACCTCGAGCTCACGCTCGCCCACGCGCACCGTCATCGGCGACGCGCTCGGCTCGATGACGACGAGGCCCTCGCCCGCCGCCACGGAGACGCCGGGGAGCTCTGCGATGCCCGCCTCCTCGCGCCCGTACGGGACGGGCAGGTCCGGGGTCGAGGGCTCGGCCACCACGGTCTCCTCGGGCTCGGTCTCGTCCGTGTCGGCCTCGGGCGGCGGAGCTTCGTCGGGCGGCGCGCCCGTCTCGGTCGGCGCCTCGGGGGGGACGGGGCCCGCCACCTCGGGGTCGTCCGGCGACGCGACCAGGCGGTATCCGACGAAGCCCACCGCGCCGAGGATGAGGGCGACCAGGGTCCAGCCGACCCAGCCCATGCCGCCGCTCTCGGGGGCGACGGGCGCCGCGGGCGGCACGGTCTGGATGGGGCGATGCTCGAGCGGCTCCTCGTCCTCTTCGACCATGGACGGGGAGGGCGGGACCTTGAGCGTGGCGCCCGGGTCGTCCGGGGCGGCGACCGCGGCGAGCGGCGCGTCTTCGTCCTCCGCTTCGTCTTCCTCGTCTTCGTACTCGTCTTCCTCGTCTTCGCCCTCGTCTTCGTACTCGTCGTCGCCCTCGTCGTCGCCCTCGTCTTCGTCCTCCTCGGCGAGCTCGGACGCGTCGTCCGCGCTGCCGTCATCGAGGGTGTCTTCCGCGTCCGCCCCGTCAGCGAGCTCGGTCTCGTCCTCCTCGTCATCTTCGTCGTCGAGGAGAATCTCCGTGGTCGGGGTGTCGTCCGCGTGCGGGGCGTCGAGGTCGATCGGGGTGCGGCCGTCGAGCGCGTCGAGCTCGAGCGTGGTCTCGTCGGAGTCCACGGCGTCCGGGGGGATCGACGCGGGCTCCGTGTCGAACGGCTCGTCCAGCGCCTCGATGTCCGAGGTTTTGCGGGCGCGCTCGGCTGGAGGCTCGAGATCCGCGTAGGCGAGGGCGCGCGCCTCCTGCGGGACGGGCGGCGGGCGCAGCGACTGCAGCTCCGCCTCGTCGATGGGCTCGGGCGCGACGCTCCCCGCGTTGGCCGCCATCTGCTCGGCCTCGAGCAGGATCTCCTCGGTGGTCTGCGCGGTGGGCAGCCAGCTGAGGGTGCCCTCCTCCTCGTGCTCCGACAGCTCCGGGTGGAAGCCCTTCTCGCGCGCCTCCCGGGCGAGCGCGATGCGGTCCTCGCCGTCCGGCCCGAACACGCGGCGGATGGCGCCCTGGCGCGCGAGATCGACGAGCACGGACTCGAGCACCTCCGGCGCGACCTCGCCGTCCATCATCAGCGCGCGCGGCCCCGTGCCCGCTCGGAGCGGCTTCACCACGCGCTCGACCTCCTCGGGCGAGGCGCGCAGGACCGCGTCGAGCGCCTCCTCGTCGAGGTCGACCGACGCCGCCTTCGAGAGGTTCTTTCCGCTGACCGCGTCGACACGCGCGGCCAGCTCGGTCATGCCCGAGGCCAGCAGCATCGACAGGGGCTCGTCGATGATCCGACGGGCCTCGGCCTCGTCGTCCACCACCGTGAAGCGCCCCGCCGTGGTGCCGAAGAGGCTGTCGAGCACCTTGTGGCCGCGCGCGAACGCGCCGTCGCTCGCGGTGCGCGTCAGGTCGACGAGCTCGCCGTCGCGCAGATCGACCTCGTAGAGGCTGGAGGCGTCGCGCAGGGTCAGGCGCGCGTCGGGCCGGAGGCGCGAGACGGTCGTGAGCAGGGTCTGGATGCCGACGTCCTCGAGCCGCCCGCGCACGTCGCCGCCCGCCTTGAGGCGCGACTCGAGCCGCGCCCGCGGGCGGAGCACGTCGCGCACCGCGGTCAGGATCTGCGCGCTCCCGGCCTCCTTGCGGAGGTACCCGCTCGCGCCGGCCTTCAGCTGACGCATGCGCTGAAGAAAGTCTTCTTTCCACGACAGCAGGATGACCGGCACGTCCGCGAGCTGCGGGTCGCGCTTCATCGCGCGGGTGAGGCCGAAGCCGTCGAGGCGCGGCATCAGGATGTCGCTGATGACCAGGTCGGGCCGATCGCGGCGCGCGCGCTCGAGCGCCTCGACGCCGTCGTCCGCCTCGTACACGTCGGCGCCCTGCTCCCGGAGCAGGCCCGCGAAGAACCAGACGACGGCCGGATCGTCATCGACCACGAGCGCGCGGCGACCCGCGAGGTCGACCTCGATCGGCTCGCTCGGGGCGTCCTCGCCGCTGACGGTGACGAAGGCCGGTCCGCCGCGCTGCGGGCCCTCGCGGAAGCGGACGCGGCCGCCGCTCCGCTCCGCGACGTGCGCCCGGATGTGACCGATGGCTGACCAGGTGGCCGCCATGAGCGAGGTCCCGTCGCCGACCGGGATGGACAGGTCCTTGCCCTTCGCCGCGGCTTCGACGAGCCCGCGCTTGACCTCGTCCGCGACGCGGTCGGCGATCTCTTCCACGGTCAGGTCGCCGGTCAGCGTGCTGGCGCCGCGCGGCCCCGCGAGCGTGTCGGTGACCCGCGCCACGGTGCGCAGCAGCGTCTCCGCGCTGAACGGCTTCACCAGCGCCTCGTCCGCGCCCGCCTCGCGGATCGCGATGGGATCCAGCGGCGAGCCCGGGGGCAGCAGCAAGATCACGGGCACGAAGTCGGTCAGCGGATCTTCGCGCAGCCGCCCCACGAGGTCGGCCCCCGGCTCGAGCACGAGCTTGCGGTCGGCGAGCACGACGTCGGGCGCGCCGGAGCGGGCCATTCGCAGGGCCTCGTCGGAGTCGCTCGCGGTCATCACCTCGAAGCGGTCGGCGGGCAGCGCGGCGCGGACGCGGGCCTGCCACTCGGGCGCGTCGGCGACCAGGACGGAGACGACGGTCTCGACCGAGTGATGCGTCCGGGGCATCGGCGTGGGCGCGTGGCTCCGGCCGGGGCTCGTCCCGCTTCCGCGGGCGGCGGACGGCGGAGGCGGCGCGGCGAGCCCGCTGACCGACGGCGCGTCGCTCATGCCCGCGTGGCCCAGCGCGGGCAGGGTCGCGGCGAGGTTCGCGAACACGTCGAGCTCCTGCTGGGTGAAGCCGCGCCGGGCGCTCCGCACCTCGTCGACCAGCCCGAGCGACTCCTTCAGGGCGTTGGCGAGGGGATCGATGCGGAAGACCTGCGCGGACGCGTAGAGCGCGTGCAGGCGGCGTCGAAGCTCCTCGCGAGGGCGGTCCTCGTCGGGCGTGCCGGTGAGCAGCGCGAGGGAGGCCTTCACCTCGCGGGCCTTTCGGGGCAGCCCCTCGACGAAGCGCGCGCGGGCGACACCCAGCGCGGTCTGGCGGCGTTCCGACATGCGGCGGACCATACTACCGTCGCGCCCCGTCGTCCGCTGGCTCTTGCGGCGGCGCCACGGCCGGCGTATCGGCATCGAACCATGCGATTCGTCGACGAGGTCGAGCTCGAGGTGGTCGCCGGCGACGGCGGCAACGGCTGCGTCGCGTTCCGCCGCGAGAAGTTCCGCCCGTTCGGCGGCCCGTCCGGGGGCGACGGGGGCGACGGAGGCGACGTGATCCTGGTGGGCGACGACCGCCTCGGGACGCTGATGGACTTCCGCTACAAGAAGAAGCTCCGCGCGCCCCGCGGCGAGCACGGGCGCGGCAAGGACCAGTACGGCAAGGGCGGCGACGATCTCCGGGTCGCGGTGCCGGTCGGCACGCAGGTCTACGAGTCGGCCACGGGAGAGCTGCTCGCCGACGTGGCCGAGGTCGGGGAAGAGGTCGTGATCGCCCGCGGCGGCCGCGGCGGGCGCGGCAACATCCACTTCGCGACCCCCACGGACCGCGCGCCGCGCAAGGCCGAGCCCGGCGAGCCGGGAGAGCGGCTGCGGCTGCGCTTCGAGCTCAAGCTCCTCGCCGACGTGGGCCTGCTTGGCTTCCCCAACGTGGGCAAGAGCACCTTCATCGCCCGGGTCTCCCGCGCGCGGCCGAAGATCGCCGACTACCCGTTCACCACGCTCGTGCCGAACCTCGGCGTGGTCAGCCGCGACCTCGACCGCTCCTTCGTCGTCGCCGACATCCCTGGCTTGATCGAGGGGGCCGCCGAAGGCCACGGCCTGGGCCACCGCTTCCTCAAGCACGTCGAGCGCTGCCGCGTGCTGCTGCACCTCGTCACGCTCGACCCCGAGCCGGAGCGCGAGCCGGCGCGCGACTTCGAGGTGCTGATGGACGAGCTCCGCCGCTTCGATCCGGAGCTCGCGGACCGGCCGATGCTCGTCGCGGTCAGCAAGAGCGACCTGCCCGACGTGCGCGACGCGCTCGAGGAGATCCGCGCCGCGCTCGCCCCGCGCGAGGTGCTGGCGTTCAGCGCGGCCACGGGGGACGGGATCGAGGCGGTGCTGGATGGCCTGGAGAACCTGCTCGCCGAGCACCCGGACCGGCCGGAGCCGCGGACCTCGCCGCTGTTGAAGGGGGAGGGAGAAGAAGGCGAGGACGAGGATGGCGAGGGCGAGCTCGAGGTCGAGTACGTCGAATAGGCCTGCGTCCTCGCGGCGGCGGTCCGTTTCGATCCTGCGCCGCGCCTGCGCGTAGCGGGTGAGGCGGGCGTCGATCCCGCTCACTTTGCTCGGCAAAGACGCCGAGCCCTCCGAGTCCGCCTCCGCGTCTGCCTCCGCTTCCGCGACCGCGTCCGCCGCCGCGTCCGCCGCCGGTTCCGCGTCCGCCTCCGCGTCCGAGTCCGCGTCCGCCTCCGCGTCCGAGTCCGCATCCGAGTCCGAGTCCGCGTCCGAGTCCGCGTCCGCGTCCGAGTCCGCGTCCGCGTCCGAGGCCGAGTCCGCGTCCGCGTCCGTCGCCGAGTCCGGCTCCGCTTCCGGGGCCGAGCCCGCGACCGCCTTCCGCTCCCGCTGCCGCTCCCGCTGCCGCTCCCGCTGCCGCGTCCGACTCTGCGTCCGAGTCCGCTCCCGAGTCGGCTTCCGAGTCCGCTTCCGCTTCCGAGTCGGCTTCCGAGTCCGCTTCCGCTCCCGAGCCCGACCCCGACCCCGACCCCGACCCCGACCCCGACCCCGACCCCGACCCCGACCCCGACCCCGATCCCGACCCCGAGCCCGTTCCCGTTCCCGTTCCCGTTCCCGTTCCCGTTCCCGACCCCGACCCCGACCCCGACCCCGACCCCGACCCCGACCCCGACCCCGACCCCGCTCCGCATTCCCGACACCCGAGAACGCCAACGACCTGAGCTTCCGCGGACCCGTGTTCGCGACAGAACGGGGACGCGCCAATCGAGAGACCACACGGCATCTCGAGACCCGGAGAGGTCGGCGAAAGACCGACTCCTTCGCACCGACACGTCACTCGAATCTCGACTGAAAGCGGGTGAGCTCACCCACCAGAGTCGTGCCGATCAACCTCGCCGGACTCTTCCCCACACAGGCCCCGAGACAGCCACAAAGACCGCGAAAACAGTCTCATCCGCGAAAATCATGCGCGGGAAGTCAATTCTTTGACATTTTGTCGCTGATCGAGGCCACAAACCGAGAATTCAGACCTCGTTCTCCAGAACGACGGTCGGAATTGAGATCTCGGACTTCGAGTGGGCAGACTACGGCGCGCAGGTCCACGTGCTCGCGCTGCACGTCCCGGAGCAGCACTCGAGGTCGCTGCGGCACTCGGCGAGGCGGCACTCCGCGGCCGCGAACGATGGCGCCATGAGCTGCCCGCTGCCGCCGGGGAGGCGGAAGGGAGGGCTCGAGGGATCTTCGCCCGCGTCGAGGCGCGCGAGGTCGAGGGCGCTCAGCCAGAGGGCGCGCACCCCGCGGGCGTCGCGCGCGTAGTAGACGACCCAGGCCATCGCTTCGCCGTCGATCAGCGCCGGCCACGCGCTTCGGGTCTCGGACTCGGGCGGCACGCCGGCCGCGAGCCGGATCGGCGGGTCGCCCACGCGCGCGGCGTAGAGGGCGCTGGTCTCACCGTCAGTCAGGCGCGAGTGGGTGCCGTGGGCGAAGACGACGAGCGCGCCGTCGGCGCTCACGGAGGGGCGCGAGACGGTCTCGCCGCCTTCGGGCATGTCACGGAGCGTCTCACCGTCCGCGACGAGCGTCGGCGCGTCGAGCGCGGGCGGATCGAGCGAGGTGACCGCGGCGCGCATGAGGCGGGTCGGCGCGTCCGTGCCGCCAGGGTGATCGCTGCCGCCTTCGACGTAGAAGAGCGCGTCGGTCGAGAGCGCGGGGGACGCGGCGGCGCCCTCGGGCAGGCCGGTCGCGTCGAGCGGCGCGCCGTCGAGGCCGAGCCAGCTCAGGAGGCTCGGGGCCGGCGGGAGGCTCCCGGGCCACTCACGCGTCGACGCCACCAGCGAGCCGCCGCCGGGCGCGAAGCTCGCGGCGTCCAGGGGGCGTGAAGGGCTGAAGCCGTCTTGCACGTCGCCGGTGGCGAGATCCAGGAGGCGTGAGTCGCTCAGGTCGCGGGAGACGACGAGCCAGCCCTCGCCGCTCGCGTGGCAGCCGGTGCACTCGGCCTCGCCGAGCTCGGGGAGGGGAGCGACGGGGCGGTCGTCGATGGCGAGGCGGGTCAGGGTGGAGCGCGCGGGCTCGTCCTGCACCGCCCACGCGATCACGTCGCCGAAGATGGGCTCGGACGCGACGCGCAGTGAGCGGCTGCGGCCTGGAATCACGCCCGCCGCGCTCAGGCGATCGACGCGCGCGGTGAGGTCCGCGCCCGCGGCGTCCTCGAGCAGGCGCGCCCAGCTCTCCGCGTCGGGGCGGATGCGGCGCTCGATGCCGGCGTCGCTCCACTGGAGGAAGAGCTCCACCACCACCCGCTCGCTCTCGAGGCGGAGCCGGAAGTGATCGCCGACCTCGCCGCCGTCGAAGACGAAGTCGAGCGGCGCGACGTTCGCGGGCAGGGTGGCCCCCTCGATGGGGTGAGACAGCTGCGAGCCGTCGCCCTCCACCTCGTCCTCCGCGCGAAAACGGTCGAGCGCGTCGAAGCGGAGGCGGTTGACGAGCACCTCGCGGCGCACGCGCACGTCGAGCGTCAGGCTGGCCTCGACCGTCTCGCCCGCGTCGTCGTAGCGCGCGGCGAGCTGCACGGTCTGCGCGCGCGCGGGCGCGCGCAGCACGCCGCCCTCCAGGGTGACGTTTCGCCCCTCGACCACTTCGATTGTGGAATCGACCTCCTCCTCGAGGCCGTCACGGACGAGGATGGCGGTGACGCGCGTCTCGGCCGGGCCGCCGTTGACGCTGACCAGGCCCCCGGCGCGCAGCTCGAGCGCGCCGGGGGCCGTGTCACCGCATCCGAGGAGGAGGAGCCCGACCGCCAGGAGGGGGGCGAGGCGGTCGAGTCGAGGGGAGGGCGGATGCGTCATGGCGTGAAGCGGTAGGAGGCGACGCCGAGCGAGACGTGCTCGCCCGCGCCGGTGAAGAGGCCGCCCACCCAGAGGGCGCCGTCGTAGAGCAAGAGGTCTTCCACGAGATCGCTGGGCTCGCCGTCGAGCGCGGACCACGCGGTGCCGTCCCAGCGCGCCATGATCTGGCTGCCGAAGCCGCCGTCGAGGCGGTCGACGAGGCCGGCGACGAAGAGGTGGTCGCCCACCCACTCGATGTCGGTGACGACGATGCCGTCGAGCACGTCCAGCTCGTGGAACGCGGTGCCGTCCCAGCGGACGACGTTGCGCGCGTCGGCGCCGCTCGCGGTCGCGTCGAACCAGCCGGCGAGGTAGACGTCTCCGTCGCGGAAGGAGAGGTCGTGCACGGTCGCGTTCTCCTCGAGGCCGCCGCCGACGACGTTCCAGCTGGAGCCGTCCCAGGTGGCGAGCGCGCCGGTGAAGTAGCCGCCCGCGTAGAGGGTCCCGTCCGGGGCGAAGGCGACGACGCGGACGTCTCCGTCCAGTCCGTCGCCGAGCGGCGCCCAGCTCGACCCGTCCCATCGGGCGACGTGCGAGGCGCGGCTTCCGTCGCCGAGCGCGGTGAAGTCGCCGCCCGCGTACAGGTTGCCCGCGGCGTCGACCGCGAGGCTGTTGACCGCGGCGTCGAAGCCGCCGCCGACGGACGCCCAGCTGGCGCCGTTCCACACGGCGAGGTGCCCGAGGTCGCCGCTGACGTCCTCGCGCAGGCCGGCGAAGACGAGCGCGCCGCCCGGTCCGCCGAAGTCACCGAGCACGCCCTCGCTCGCGTCGGGGCCGCGCGCGATCGTGACGAGCAGGGTGGTGATGGGGTCGGCGAGGCCGTCGCCGAGCGGCTCCCAGCCGTCGGCGGTGAGCTGCGCGATGTTCCGGGCGCTCACGTTGCCGGCGGAGGCGAACTGGCCGCCCACATAGAGGCCGCAGTCGCCGTAGGCGCCGAGCGCGTACACGGCGCCGTTCACGCCGCCGATGAAGCTGGGATCCGGCTCCTGGAGCGCGCGCCACATCGTTCCGTCCCAGCGCGCGACGCCGAGCGCGGTGACGCGGCCGGCCCGCGAGAACTGGCCCCCGAAGTAGACCGAGCCGTCCGCCGCGACCGCGTCCGCCACGTTGACGTTCTCGAGCCCGATCCCGAACGTCGTCTTCGGGAGGCCGCCGTCGAGCGCGCTCCAGCTGGTGCCGTCCCAGGCCGCGACGTCGACGGTCTCGACGGCGCCCGCGCGGATGAAGCGCCCGGCCACGAAGAGCTGCCCGGCGACGTTCACGATCGTCTCGACGTAGCCCGCGCCGATGGGCTGGCGGAGGCCGCCGCCCAGCTCGTCCCAGCCGGAGCCGTTCCAGCGCGCGATGCTCCCGGTGCCGTCGTCGTTGAAGTCGAAGTGGCCGCCCGCGATGAGCGCGCCGCCGTCGTCACGCGCGAGCGCCTTGACCATGAAGAACGGATCGGGGAGCCCGCGGGACTCCCAGACGCCGCCGACGCGGCACGCCACGGAGTTCGCCGCCACCGCGCCGACCATGGTGAAGTTCCCGCCCACGCAGAGCCCGGCGGCGTCGGCGAGGATCACCTCGATGCTGCCGTCGGGCACCTCGGCCGAGACGGCCTCGAAGGCGGCGCCGTTCCAGCGCGCGAGGTGGGAGGCGCCCGAGCCGCCGACGTCGGTGAAGGCGCCGCCGATCAGCAGCGCGCCCTCGGGATCGACCGCGAGCGTCAGGGCGGACTCGGTGGTGCGGTCGACCTCGGTCCAGGTCGGGTCGTCCCAGCGGTAGATCACGCTGGTCTGGCCCCCGGTGGTGAAGTCGAAGATCGGGAAGGACAGCCCCCAGATGGCGCCGCTTCCGTCCACGGCGAGGTCGCGCAGCGCGTGCGCGGTTCCGTCGCCCATCGCCTCGAACGCGGTCCCGGTCCAGCGCACGACGTTCGTCGCGGGGTCGGTGCCGGCCACGGTGAACTCGCCGCCGATGATGACGTGCCCGCCGGCCGTGCGCGCGAGCGCGTTCACGGGCCCGTTGATGCCGGCGAGGTAGTGCTCGGCGCTCCAGCTCCCGGTGGACGGGTCGCTCGGGGGCGGAGCGTCGTCCCCGCACGCGGCCATCGGGCCGGCGTCGGTCTCGATCGGGGGGCCGCTGTCGGTCCCGGAGTCCAGGTCGATCGGCGCGGCGTCGACCCCCGCGTCACCTGCGTCGGGATGCGGGATGGTGCCGGCGTCGTCGTCGACGGAGGGCCCTCCGCAGGCGGAGAGGGCGGCGGCGAGGAGGAGTGCGAGGGGCAAGCTCGATGGCGTGGATGACAAGCGCATGATGAAGGGGTAGTGGCCGGGGCCGCTCCGATCCATGTCCGCCCTCATCCGACACCTTCCGATGGCGTCGAGGCTCAAGTGACTGAAAATACTGGATACAGGTGCGCGCCGATCTAGCGGTTCTGAACGCCGTTCGTGCAGTTCTGCCCGGCGGTTTCTGCGGGGGCCGCCTTGCTGTGGCCGGTCCAGGCAGCAGGTTCGGTCGTATGACGCTTCGCTTCCTGGTGCTCCGGTCGATCCTCTGCCTGGTCTCTCTCTCGGCCTGCACCACCGGCGGCGGGCAGGAGGACGGCGGCTCCCCACCTCCCCAAGACGCGGGCTGGCGCTGTGAGCCGGGGCGCGGACAGTGCGACGGCTTCACCCACTTCGTCTGCGGCGAAGACGGCGAGAGCCGCACCGAGGAGGAGCTCTGCGCGGGCCGCTGCACCGAAGACGGCTGCACCGTGTGCACGCCCGGTCAGTGGCGCTGCGACGGGGAGCTCTCGACCCGCTGCACGGCGCGCGGCGACTGGGAGGTGGTCCGGGACTGCGCGGCCGGCGGCGTGAGCTGCGGCCTGTCGGGGGCGTGCGAGGACGCGTGCGGAGAGGCCGAGCTCGAGGAGCGCAACGTCGGCTGCGAGTTCTTCGCCGCGCCGCTCGCCAACCTCGACGAGCTGTCGTTCCTGGTCTTCGATTTCCGCGTGGTGGTCGCCAACTCGGGCGACGCGCCGGCGCGCGTGCGGGCCTTCTCGGGGACGCGCCAGATCGCGTCGGTGGAGGTGGGCCCGGGGCGGCTCGAGGTGCTCTCGCTGCCCTGGGTGGAGGGGCAATCGGTCTGGAGCCGGCGCGACGGCCCGTTCGAGAGCTTCGCCACCGCGAGCGGCGCCTACCGCCTCGAGAGCGACGTGCCCGTGACCGTCTTCCAGTTCAACCCGTACGAGTACGAGACGGAGGGCCGCCTGTCCTTCTCCAACGACGCGACGCTGCTGCTGCCGACCCACGTGTTGACCGGCGACTACGTCGGCGTCTCGTACCTGCCCACCGCGCAGCAGCTGCCCGGCTACCTCGCGTTGATCGGGGTGCGGGACGGAACCGAGGTGGAGGTCACGCCGACCGCGCCGCTCGCGGCCGAGCGGGGCGGCCGCTTCGAGGCCAGCGCCGCGGGAGAGACCGTCCGCTTCACCCTCGACCGCGGCGAGGTCGTGCACCTGCTCCCGGCGCGGCCCCCGGAGTGCACGGCCGAGCGCGCCGCGCGCTGCGAGGGGGACGCCTGCTTCTGCGAGGACCGCGACCACGACCTGACCGGCACCCGCGTCTCGGCCGACCACGCGGTCTCGATGTTCGGCGGACACGTCTGCGCCTTCGTGCCCGGAGACGTCGGCGCGTGCGATCATCTGGAGGCGCAGCTGCCCCCGCTCGACACCTGGGGCAAGCGCTTCGTCGCGACGCCGCTCGCGCCGGACGGGGACGACCGCCGCTCCATCCTGCGCCTCGTCGCGGGGCAAGAGGGCGTGCTGGTGCGCGCCGATCCGCCGCTCGAGGGTGAGTCCGAGATCACGATCCCCGTCGGCGGGCACCGCGACTTCAGCATCCGGGAGGCGCACACGCTGAGCGCCTCGCGCCCCTTCCTGGCCGCGACCTTCATGGTGGGCCAGGTCGACCCTCCGATGACCGAGGTCGGCGACCCTTCGATGACGGTGCTGATCCCCCTCGAGCAGCTCGGCGACGATTACCTCTTCGTGGCCCCGAGCTCGTTCGGAGACTCGGGCTCGCACCTCGCGCTCGTGCGCCCGGCGGGGGTCGCGGTGCGGCTCGACGGCGCGCCCCTCGACGCGCGCTGGTCGCCGCTCGGGGAGCTCGAGGTCGCGCGGGTGCAGATCCCGTCGGGGCCCCACCGCCTCGGCGCGGACGAGCCGGTCTCGGCCATCAGCTTCGGCCTCGGGCGCTTCACCTCCTACGCCTACCCGAGCGGCATCCACCTCGCGCGCATCAACCTGTTCTAGTTTGACTTGAGCGGCGACTGTTCGTGAGTGGGGCGGGCGAGTCCATGCGGAGGCGTCGCGGACGAGGGCGTCGAGCTGGGTGAGCCCCTTGCGTGCGACGGCGGTGAAGCGGCCTTCCTGGCTTTGCCCGCCGGCGGCGATGTACGAGATGGAGCGGACCTCGGAGCGGCCTCCGACGATCCGTAGTCACCCGTTCGCGCAGCAGGTCACCCTCGCTCTTTGCGGTAGAGTCCGCCCGTGGCCTATCGCGAGGATCGCGAGGCGCTGGAGCGAGAGCGCGCCAGGCTCGTCCAGGGCGTCGAGGAGCTCGAGGCGCGGTGGACGGACACCTTCTGGCGCGAGGTCGCGCCCTCCCGCGAGGTCGCGCCGCCGCGCGCGGTCTCGCCGTCCGGCGGGCTCGAGGGGGAGGTCGAGCGGCTCACGGCGCGGCTCGAGGTCCTCAGCGCGCTCGAGCGGAGCGCGTCCCGGATCGTGGCCGACTGGGGGACGCCGCCGGCGCTCCCGGGGCCGCGCCTCGTCTTCGGCGGGCTGGGCGTCCGCCTCAACCCATGGCTCCGCCCCGCGGTCCAGCGGGCGGCGGCGAGCATGCTCGAGGTCGTCGAACGCGACGATCCCGAGAGCTCGATCCGGGTCCGGGCGCGGGCGCACCGCTCGCAGCACGGCCTCCACCTCGTCGTCCAGCTCGAGACCACCGTCGCGCCAAGCGTCCCCGAGCTGCGCGTTCGGCACGAGGGGATGTTCGACGAGGTGCGCAAGCTCCTCGGGTCCGGGCACGACATCCAGATCGGCGTCGACGGCTTCGACGGCGTGTTCGCGATCGAGGGGGACGAGCCCACCGCGCGCGCGCTCCTCGACGCCGAGACCCGCGCCTCGCTCTTGCGCATGGGCGAGGGGGATCCGGTCGACGTCCGGGTGCGCGCCGGTGTCGCCACCGTCGGTCGGCGCACCGCCTCGTTCGGCGACGCCGACGCCCGATGGGTCCAGCGGGCCTGCCGCGTCGCCCGCGCGCTGCGCTCGATCCCCGCGCGCCCCCTGCGCGCGCAGTAGCCCGCCCGTTGCTCGCGCCCTTCGGCGATCTTCGCAGCGATCGAGGTCGCGCGACGCGCTGAGACTTCGGGCAGTATCGCGGCGTGGACCCATGGACGATCCCCGCCTACGCCGTGCCTGCGCTCGAAGCCGTGTGGGTGATCGGCATCGCGGTCTACATCATCCTGCAGCGCCGATCGGCGCCGGCGACGTTCGCGTGGGTGTTCGCGCTCGCCTTCCTACCGATCGTCGGGATCGCGGTCTACTTCTGGTTGGGCCCGCGCCGATACGAGCGCCGCAGGACGCGGCGACGACGCGCGGCTTCGGCGATCGAGCGCTCTGCGAAGATGGACCGCGACATCCTCGACGCGGCGCAACACGACAGTCAGCTGGCGAAGATGATCTGCTCGACGGTCGGGATCGCGGGGGCGGTTCGCCACGCCGAGCTCACGATCTTTCTCGATGGCAAGTCGAAGTACGACGCGCTCGAGGAGGCGATCGCGAACGCTGCTAAGGTGGAGTAAGTCGAAGTCGGTGGGGGTGGACGCTCGAGCCAGGGCATCGTGGACCATGGCTCATCGCCCGTATTCGCCCGTCACCCCTCGCGTCGTGGTGGCCCGTGCGCTCTTCGCGAGCCTTCTCGCCCTGTCGCTCGGAGCTGGATGCGACGCCCCCTCGGAAGGCGCCGACGGGGGAGGGCGGGGTGACGCGGATTCGCGCCCTGACGCGGGCCCGGGTCCGGCCGACGGCGCCGCGCGGGACGCGGCACCCGAGGGTGATGGCGGCGTGCTCGAGCGCGGCGAGCCCCACACCTTCACCACGGAGGAGCGCGAAGCCGCGCGCGCCGCGCTCGAGGCCCACGACGCGAGCCGCTTCGCCGCCGGCTTCGACCCCGAGACGCTCTACGCCGAGTTCTCCGAGTTCGCCCGGACCCACTTCGGCGCGGTCGAGCACCCGCTCGTGGTCGAGCACATGGGCGACGGACTCACCTTCGACCCGACGGGCGAGTGGATCCACGCCTCCCCTCACGCCGTGACGGTCGGCTTCTCGACGAGCCTCCCGGCCAAGTCTCACGTGGCGCTCGGCGTGATCGGCGACCCGCGCGACGCTCGGAGCGACGAGCCGGAGCGCTACTTCTACCGACACCTGCATCACCTGACCGGGCTCGAGCCCGGGACCACCTACGCGATCGAGCTCGTCGCGCGGGACGAGCGCGGGCGCGTGCTCCGCTCGGCCGCGCGAGAGGTCACTACCCCCGCCCTCGAGGGCGAGACGCTTCCCGGCGCGCACGGCGACCCGCCCTACCTGCTCGACCGGCCGGGAGCGACCTACGTCCTGACCGAGGACATCGTCGCCGACGGCACGGCCTTCGTGGTCACCGCCGACGACGTCACCCTCGACCTGAACGGGCACGAGGTCGTCTACTCCGCGGCCGCGCGCGCCGACATCTCGAACGCGAGCGCCGAGACGGCCCAGACCGGCGTCTACGCGCGAGGCGTCCGAGGGCTCCGCGTGCTCGCGGGCCAGCTGCGCGAGGGGCACGTGGGCAACCGGGCCGATCCTCGCGCTCGCGGGCTCCACGCGCTCTTCCTGGATGGGTGCGAGGACGTGGAGCTGGCCGGCCTGAGCCTCCTCTATCACGGCGCGCAGGTGTACGCGGTCCACGCCCCGAACGCCGCGGGCCGGCTGTGGGCGCACCACATGGAGTGGACCGACCGCGGCTGGGAGATCGTCGACCGACACGGCGCGGGGGGCTCGCGCTGCCTGTACCTGCCCAACACCGACGGGCCGAACGACTTCGAGATCGGTTTCAACCTCGCCGCGCGGACCCGCCACACTTGCTTCCACAACGCCGACTCCCTCCACGACAACGAGGTGTACGTCGACAGTTGGGCGACCAACGGCTTCGCCCTCGTCGGCCACTCCCGCCCGGGCGTCGATGGAGGCCTCCTCGAGCGCAACCAGGTGTTCCTCACCGGCTACCACGCCATCGGCTTCGGCTGGGCGCACCAGGGCCTCGTCGTCCGGGACAACCTCGTCCACATGGAGTCCATCGAGACCGACATGCGACGTTGGTGGGAGTCCTACGGCGACCACGACTCGCTCAACGGGTTTCGCATCACCAACTACGGCAGCGGCGGACAGGTGCGGCACGGCCTCCGCTACGAGGACAACACCGTGATCGCGCGCGGGCGCGCCGGCGGGCTGATCCGCGGTACCGAGTTCTTCACCGACCGGACGATCACCGACGTCGTGTACGCCGGCGGCACGATGAGCGTCGTGGCGGTCGACGACGAGACCCTCGACGTCGCCCCGATCGTCGCGCAGGGAGTGACCGGCCACCGCCGCGAAGCGGAGCCCCTCGTCCACCGAGGCGTCCACCTCGTCTCCGACGTCGCCAACGTGCGCTTCGGCGACTCCTACGGGAAGGGAGACGCGCACCGGATCGAGGGGTGCACCCTGGAGCGCGTGGGCGAGCGCGCCGACTATCACACCTTCGTGTTCGACGGCGGCTACGACAGCCAACGACACGTCGTGCTCGACCCGATCTTCCTCGGCGGCGCTCGGTACGACGACGTGTGGTGGCGCCGCACCAGCGCGCGGAGCGCCTACACCGTCGCCTACACGCTGACCATCGAGGGCGCGGCCGGTGCGAGCGTGGAGGTCCGCGACGTCGGCGGAGAGGTCGTGGCCACGGAGACCCTCGACGCCGACGGGCGCGCGTCGATCCCGCTCGCGATGGCCACGATTCACCCCACCGAGTGGCCGGACTCGACCGGCATGGTGGGCGCCACCACCGAGCACCAGGAGGTGCGCCACACGCCGCACACCGTGCGGGTCGGCGAGATGTCGTACGAGGTCGAGATGGCCGCGCCGGTCACGATCCGATGAGCGCGAGATGAGCGCCAGCGAGGCATCGTGGCCGGCCCCCCGCCCCGCAGGCTCGACACGCGATGTCCGCCCCGCCAGGCCGCCGCCGTCGAACGCACAGCCAGCGCAGCGCGGTCGGCCGGAGCGTCGACGCACTCCGTACTTGCCCTCCGCGCGCCCGTCCAGAGATGCTGAGCTCGCCGTGCCGCGCTCTCTCACTCGCTCCGCGCTGATGTTCGTCGCCGCGCTCATGGCTGGGTGCGGTCCGACAGACGCCTTGCTCCTCGTCACCCTGAAGAGCGACCTGACGCCCGGCGTCGAGGTCGCCCGGGCCGTGCTCAGCGTCGACGGCGTCGTGTCGCGGGAGCTCGCGCTCGAGTCCACCACGGACCTGCTCGTCGGCGTGCGCGTCGAGGAGACGGCCCCGCTGGGGGAGCGCATGCGGCTCGAAGCGCGCCTCCACGACGCGGCCGGCGATCTCGTCGTCGAGCGCGTCATGCTCGTCGAGCTGGACTCGGCGGCCCAGGCGGTCACGTTCGTGCTGGCCCGCGCGTGTCGAGAGGCTCGGTGTGGCGACGGCGAGACCTGCGTGGCCGGCCGATGCGTCTCGCAGTCGTGCTCGGAGCTGCGCCCCGACCTCTGCCCCGCGCCCGAGTGCGCGCAGAGCGCGGACTGCGCGCCGCCCTTCGCCGCATGCGGGGCGCCGCTCTGCGCGGACGGCGTCTGCCTCGAGGTGGCTGCGGAGCCCTGCGGAGAGGGGCTCTATTGCGATCCCACCGCGGGGTGCCGCCTCGCGGGGCGCCCCGACGCGTTCGCGCTCCCCGTCCCCGTCGACGCGCTCGGGGAGGCCGGCGACCCAGCGCTCAGCCGAGACCTCTTGGAGCTCCTCTGCGTCCGGCGCGAGGCCGGCGTCGATCGCCTCTTCCGCAGCCGTCGCGCCGCCCTGACCGAGCCCTGGGGCGCCCTCGAGCGCATCGACTCCCTGGGCGTCGAGCCGGTCCAGGGCCCCGAGCTCGCCGAAGAAGACCTGACCCTGTTCTTCACCGACGGCGGCGACCTCCACCGCGCGCGCAGAGCGAGCGCCGCGCAGCCCTGGAGCCGCGCAGAGCGGATCGGGGAGCTGGAATCGGGGGCCGCACAGTTCAGCCCCACGCTGACCGGCGACGGCCTGGAGATGTACTTCACGTCGGAGGGCTCCATCAGCCGCACGACGCGCGCCACGCGGTCCGACCCGTGGACCCGGGCGACGAGCGTCGAGGAGCTCGCCACGCCCGAGGTCGAAGGCTCTCCCGCCGTGAGCCCCGACGGCCTCACCCTCGCCTTCTCGCGGGCCCAGCCGACGGGCGAGCGAGCTCTCTACGTCACGCGTCGCGAGGGCCGCGCGGCCCCGTTCGACCCGCCTCGCATTCTCGAGGAGCTGACCGTCGAGGGCGCCTCGGACCTCAACCCGTGGATCTCCGACGGGGCCCGCCTCCTCTGCTTCGAGCGCCGCCTCGGAGGCGCTCGCTCCGTGCTCTGCACCCGTCGTTAGCGTCCGCTGAAGTACTGGCTGACGCGAGAGCCGGTACTGCCCGAAAGGCGGAACGGATTTCGGGCCGCGAGTACTGGGAGTGCGACCCGCAGGAGAAGCTGCCACGATCCGGCTCGGATGGACTTCGAGCGGCTGGCGAGCGAGCTCTTGCGCGCGCTGCGGGGCAAGCGCAGCCAGGTGGCGTTCAGCCGTCGGCTCGGCTTCAAGAGCAACGTGGCGTACGCGTGGGAGTCGGGGCGGCGCTTCCCTACGGCGGCGGAGGCGATGCACGCCGCGGTGCGCTGCGGTCACACGCTCGACGTCGCGCTGCTCCGCTATCGGCAGATCCACCTCGGGGGGCGGCCGCTGCCCGACCTCGAAGATCCGGACGACGTCGCCGCGTTCATGCGCCTCCTCTCGGGCAGCGCGCAGACCGCGGAGCTGGCGCGGCGCTGCGGCAAGAACCGCCACGCGGTGGCGCGCTGGCTCTCGGGCGAGACCCGGGTGCGGCTGCCCGACTTCCTGCGCTTCCTCCAGGCCGTCAACCGCAGCGCGCTGACGTTCATCGACGGGTTCGTCTCGCCGGCCACGCTGCCGAGCGCGCGCGAGCAGTGGGCGCGCGTCCAGGCGATGGGCTCGCTGCTCTTCGACCGGCCCGAGACCCTGCTCGTCTTCGTCGCGCTCGGCCTCGCGACCTACCGCGAGCTGCCGCGACATCGGGCCGGCTGGCTGGCCGCGCAGCTCGGGCTGACCCTCCCGCAGGAGCGCGCCGCCCTGAGCGCGCTGCGCGACGCCGGGGTCATCGCCTGGACCGGTCGGCGCTGGCGCATCGACGACGCGTCGGAGCTCGACACGCGTCGCTATCCGCAAGTCGTGTTGGATATCAAGCGCTTCTTCGCCGAGCTCGGCGCGCAGCGCATCGGGGCGCGCGGGGAGGCGTTCAACTACGTCCTGCTCAGCGTCGAGGAGCACGAGCTCGAGGAGCTGCTCGACATGCAGCGGGAGCTCATCGGGCGCATCCGCGCGCTCGCGGTGCGGGATCGGAAGGCGACGCGCCCCGTGCTGGTGAACATCCAGGTGGCGCCGCTCGACGCACCCGACGAAGGACGTTTGCGTAACGAAGAGGGGGGATAGGAGGTCTCTTCGGAAGAGGCGTGGCCGGCTTGGTCCACGCCGTGGAAGGAGGACCCATGTACGCCGGAGCGTTGCTCTATGGTGCGTCTCTGTTCGGCTTCGTGCTGACGCCGCCAGGAGGCGCGCCGCCGCCCCAGCTCAGCCCGACGCCGCAGCTGGTGCTCGACCTCGAAGGCCTCGAGGAGCCCGAGTCCTCGGACGAGGCGGATCTGGCCGAGGCCATCGCCGAGCGCCGTCAGATGGCGGACATCCACCGCGCGTTCGGCATCGCGACCTGGGCCTCGATGGCGGTCACCGCGGTGCTCGGCTTCCTGCAGCTCTACGACGAGTACGGGCTCTGGGAGGACGCCGCCAACACGCCGTGCGCGCGGAACGACGCGATCCTCGGGTTCTGCGGAGACGAGGTGCCATGGCCCCACGCGATCGCGGCCGGCACGACGGCCGCGCTCTACACGACGACGTTCATCCTGTCGTTCACCATGCCCGACCCGCTCGACCAGGCGTCGGCGAACACACCCGAGAGCGAGCGGCTGCGCATCCACAAGACCCTGCGCTGGTTCCACCTGGCGGGGGTCGTGGTCCTGGCCGCGCTCGGCGGCATCACGGCCAACATCGACGCCGACTACGAGGTCCGGCGCGGGTTGGCCTGGGCGCACTTCGGGACGGCGGTGGCGACGTTCGGCACGCTCACGGCGGCCGGGGCGCTGATGGTGTTTTGATGCGAATTCCCCGTGTTTCATGGGCCACGGTGATGGTGGTCGGTAGCCTCATGGCCGCGTGTGGCGGCGCGCCTTCGAGCGCCGGTCCCTCGACGGCTCCGTCGGAGATCCCCTCGGACGAGCTCCCCGCGCCGCCGGTCGCGTGGGAGGAGATGGATGGGCAAGCGCGCGCGCAGTGGATGTACGCCGAGGTCGCGCCCCGCATGGCCGAGCGCTTCGAGGGCTTCGACGAGGCGCGCTTCTCGGACGTCTCCTGCGAGACCTGTCACGGGCCGGACGCCGAGGCGCGCGACTTCGCCATGCCGAGCCCGACCTTGCCGCCGCTGCCCCCGCAGGGGTCGCCCGAGGCGCAGGCGCTGCACGAGGCCCAGCCGGAGATCATCGCCTTCATGTCCGGAGAGGTCGTGCCGACGATGCGCGCCCTGCTCGGCAAGGGCGACGACTTCAGCTGCGGCTCCTGTCACCCGCACGCGGAGTGACCCACTCGAGCGTGGCCCGGTGCTCGCCGAGCACGAGCGGGCCCTCGTCGAGGGCGATCACGCGGCGCGGCTGGCCGGGGCGCGAGGCCGGCGACGTGCCGCCCGTGCTCGCGGTGTCGATGGCCCACACCCGCTCGGCGACGCGCAGCAAGAGCACGTGCGCGCGGGAGACGTGCGCGTCGGTGAGCAGGTCGGCGCCCTCGCAGCGCGGGTAGCGGCCGACGAGCACTCCGCGGGCGAGGGCGGCGGCGCCGATCTCGTAGCGGCGCTGGCCCCGCTCGGTCGAGATGCGGAGCGTGCCGAGCGAGGGCTCGCCGTCCAGCCTCAGCCGGTCCTCGGCCCGCAGCACCCCCGGGATGGACGTGATGAGGGTCTGGCCGTCGCGCGTGCGGCGGGGCGCCGCGTGGGGCCCGCGCCGCCAGCGATCGGGCTCCGCGCTCCGCTCGGCCACGTAGACCCGCTCGGGCCACATCGCCCACGCGTCCGTGGCCAGCTCCGGCCAGGCCGACGGATCGCCGGTGGGGAAGGCGAAGAGCGCGTGCCGCCCCGCACTGAAGAGCGCCGGGCCCTCGGCCACGATCGCCTCGAGCCGCCGCCCGCGCTCGTCCTCGAAGGCGCTCGCCGTGCGCAGATCGTGCACCGCGAAGCGCATGGCGCCGGGCTCCCAGCCGGTCGGCGGGTGGGAGACCAGCGCGAGGTGGCGGAGCGAGAGGCCGGGGTCCTCGACCATCAGATCCGCGCGGCTGTGGCGCCCGAAGATCAGCGCGGTCGGCTGCCCGGGCTTGGCCGCCACCCAGGCGCGGCCGGCCAGCGAGCAGGTGGGCACGTGCACCGCGACGAGGGCCACGCCGGGCTCCGTGACGTGCCGGCCTATCTCCCGCATCGCGCGGTAGTGCGCGAGGTAGAGCGCCTCGAAGGGGGCCTGCAGCGCGTCGAGCGACAGGACCATGGTGCGCGCGTCGACCGCGCCCTCGCGGCGCTGGCCCATGTCGAGGTGGATGAAGCGGCTGTCTCGCCCCCCGAGCCGCCCTGGACCGGTCCCCGGATCACTGCTGCTCACTTCGCCCAACCGGACCTCCCCCTGCGGACTCTCACGCGCGCTCCCCGACGACTCACACCGCACGACTCACACCGGGGAGACGCGTCTCATTCGATCCGTCTGACGGATCCCCTGTCGTTTGTTTGACGCTTCTCGAACGTGCGTGCTAACCGCCTGGACCAACCTGTGCGCATGCGCAGGTAGGGAGGACGCATGCGACGAGCGCTTTTTCCGCTTCTTTTCGGGCTCGCCCTCGTGGCGTGCGGAGACTCCGACGAGGAGGCGGAGATCCGCCCCGAGGGCAACGATCGACCGGCCCAGGCCGCCGACCTGGTGATGCAGCAAGACCTGCTCGAGCTGAGTCACCTCGCGGACATCGATCACCACGGCCTGTTCATGGACTTCGGCGGCCCGGCCCGCGCGAAGTACACCGTGGGCAACTGGGGCTCCGGCTGGGGCAGCGACGGCGCGGACGGCGACGTCACCTACACGCACGTCAACGACACGGGCCGCATCTACTTCCCGGTGGACGAGCCGGGCGCGCTGACCCTCCGCTTCCACATGAAGCCGGTCGGCAGCCGCCGCATGCAGCTCTTCCTCAACGGCGCGTCGCTCGAGGGCGTCGTGCTCGAGGAGGGGGAGCAGTTCCGCCACTACGACGTGACGGTGCCGGCCGAGCGCGTGCGCCGCGGTGACAACTACCTGCTCCTCCGCTTCGGCGGGACGAGCGTCGTCAACGGCGAGAACGTCGCGGTGGCGATGGCGTCGCTCCGCGTGATCGAGGGCACCCCGGCGGAGAACGAGCGCTTCGCGCCGCCGCAGTGGGACACGCTCGTCAGCGCGGTGGAGCTCGGCGGGGTCGAGCGGCAGGCGCTCGCGTTCCGCGCGCCGACCACCCTCAGCTACCATCTCGAGGTGCCCGAGGGCGGCCGCCTCGTCTTCGGCGTCGGCGCCGAGGGCACGGGCGCGAACCTGATGGCGCGGGTGCGCGTCACCCCCGAGGGCGGCGCCCCGAACGAGATCTTCCACGCGCGCCCCGAGCGCCGCTGGAACGACCAGGCGCTGAGCCTCTCGAGCTTCGCGGGCCAGGTCGTGCGGCTCGACCTCGAGGTCTCGGGCAGCGGCGACGGCCGCGTAGCGTGGTCGGGGGCGGGCGTGATGGTCCCGCCGCCCGACGCGGCCCCCACGCCCGAGCCGGCGCGCAACGTCGTCGTGCTGCTCATCGACACGCTCCGCGCGAGCAAGCTCCGCCCCTACAACGCGGAGTCGCGCGTGCAGACGCCGGTCCTCGACCGGGTCGCGCGCGAAGGCGTGCTCTTCGAGGCGGCGCAGTCGCCCGAGAACTGGACCAAGCCGTCGTGCGCGTCGGTGCTGACCGGCCTGACCCCGATGACGCACGGCGCGAAGACCTCCGAGGCGCGCCTCTCGCAGAACGCCGAGATGGTGAGCGAGGTCTTCGACCAGGCCGGCTTCGCGACGGGGAGCTTCATCGCGAACGGCTACGTCTCGGATCACTTCGGCTTCGACCAGGGCTGGGACAGCTACACGAACTTCATCCGCGACGGCGGCAGCACCGAGGCGGAGAACGTCTTCGACTCGGCGGGCGACTTCATCGAGCAGCACCGGGACGAGCGCTTCTTCGTCTACGTGCAGACCATCGACCCGCACGTGCCGTACGACCCGCCGGCCGACTACCTGCGCCGCTACGACGACCGCGAGTACACGGGCCAGGTGCAGCCGCGCCGCACGCCGGAGCTGCTCGAGGACGCCAAGCAGGGTCGCGTGAGCTTCAACGCCTCGGACCGGCGCCGCCTCGAGGCGCTTCACGACGCGGAGATCAGCTACCACGACTACCACCTCGGGCAGTTCCTGCAGCGGCTCGAGTCGCTCGGCGTGGCCGACGACACGCTCTTCGTGATCACCTCGGACCACGGCGAGGAGTTCCTCGATCATGGCTCCTACGGGCACGGGCACAGCATCTTCCAGGAGCTGCTCGGCGTGCCGCTCATCTTCCACCACCCCGGTCGGCTCCCGCAGGGGCGGCGCGTGTCGCACGCGGTCAGCACGATGAACATCGCGCCGACCATCCTGGCGCTCACCGGCGTCAACGGGCTGAGCCGCGCGGAGGGCCGCAGCCTCGTGCCGGACCTGCTCGGTCAGGTCGTCCCGGGCCCGCAGGTGGCGTTCAGCGACTTCCAGGACATCCGCCGGGTGGCGCGGGCCGGCCGCTACAAGCTGGTCGTGCGCGCCAACCTGAGCAGCGTCATGTTCGATCTGGAGGCCGATCCCGGCGAGACCCAGGAGCGAGACGTGTCCGACTTCCCCGTGGCGGGGCGATATGCCCGCGTGATGCTCGGCCAGTTCCTGGGCGCGCAGAACCGCGGCCAGTGGCTGCGTGCCCGTCAAGACGAGGTGCAGTCGCTCGAGGCCGGTGAGGCGGAGATGGACGAGGTCACGCGCGCGCAGCTCCGGGCGCTCGGCTATGTTCAGTGAGCGCATGCAGTGACGCTCCTCGCGCATGAGAAGGCTCGCTACCTCCGGACGCCGACGCTGGCGGCGGGGGAGGGCGGCCCCGAGCTGCGCGTCATCGCCTGCGGCCCCGAAGGGGAGTCCCTGCTCGCGTTCCCGCTCGAGGGGGAGGCGCTCGGCGCGCCGCGTGAGCTCGCGCGACAGGACGTCATCGTCGCGCTCGGTCGGGGCGAGCAGCCGCTTCCGGTCGCGCTCGATCCGAGCGAGGCGCACTCCAGGGGCGGGTGGCGCGTGTGGATCACGCGGGGTGACGGCCGCACGACCGTGTGGGCGTCCGACGGCGCGCGAGACACGCGGGTCTGGGAGGCGTGGGGGACCGCCGCCGCGCCGTACGTCGCGCCGGCCGAGGGCGGCGCGTGGGTCGCGTTCCATCACAACGTGCGCGAGGACACCGGCGAGCCCGACCTGAGCAAGTGGGTCGCGCTCCGCTTCGTCACCGACGCGGGCGACGTGAAGGCGCCGTCCGCGCCGATGACGGATCGCGATCGAGACCGCGAAGGCGAAGAGCAGGGCTGGGAGCTGCCCACGCTCGTGGTCGGAGACGACGGCGCGGTGGCGATCTGGGGCCGCGGCAGCCACGCGTTCTTCCGCCAGGATCTGACAGCCGACGGCTTCTCGGCCCGCGCGCCCATCGGCTCGACCGGCTGGGGATGCCGGGGGCGATGGGTCAGCGCGCTGCGCGACGGAGCGCGGGTGATCACCGCGCGTCGCGAGAAGCCGGGCGTCGAGATCGCGTTCGAGGCGCTCCCCGCGGGAGGCCCGCCCGCGCTCGAGCCGGCCGAGGTGCAGCTGCCCGAGCGCCCGCACCGCGACGTGCCCGCGCGCCCCACCGGCCCCGACCCGGCGGCGAAGGACGGCCGCCGCACGCTCTTCGGCGACATCCACCAGCACTCCGCGCACTCGGACGGCTGCGGTACCGCGGACGAGCCCTACCTGCGCGCGCGGTACGTCTACGGCGACGACTTCTGCGCGCTGACGGATCACGAGAGCTTCATCGGCAAGCGCATCGGCGAGGGCGAGTGGGCGTACCTGCAGGAGATCGCCAACCGTCACGACGAGCCGGGCACCTTCGCCACGCTGCTCGCGTACGAGTGGACGGGCCGCATGTACCCGGGCCCTGGGCACAAGGTCGTCTACTTGCCCCCCGACGGCGGGCCGATCGTGAGCCGCGACGACGTGCCCGAGGGCAAGGAGCTGGTCGCGCGCGTCAAGGCGCTCGGCGGCTTCGCGGTCCCGCACCACGTCGGATGGACGGGGGCCGACGAGGAGGCGCACGACGAGGAGGGGCAGCCGGTCTGGGAGATATGCTCCTGCCACGGCTGCTATCTGACCGCGGACCACCCGCTGGGCGGGCGCGGCGACCTGCGCGATCAGATGGTCGACGCGGTGATGCGGCGCGGCAAGCGCTTCGGCTTCATCGCCTGCAGCGACGGCCACGGCCTGCTCTATCACCACGGCGTAGGGCGCAAGCGCGACCCGTTCCGATGCGGGCTCACCGCGGTCCAGGCCGAGGACTGCACGCGGGAGGCGATCCTGTCGGCCATCCGCGAGCGGCGCTGCTACGCGACCAGCGGCGTGCCGATCCTGCTCGACCTGCGGGCGGGCCCGGAGGAGGCGCCGATGGGCTCCGCGCTCGAGGTCGACGGTCCCGTCGACGTGCGGGCCGAGGTCCGCTGCGCGACGGAGCTGGAGAGCCTCTCGCTCGAAGGCCCGGACGGTCCCATCGCGACGGTGTCGGGGCAGGGTCGCACGCACGCGGTGCTCGAGGCGCGGGTCGAGCCGGGCTGGGTCTACGCGCGCGCCGAGCAGCGCGACGGCGAGATGGCCTGGTCTTCGCCGATCTTTCTGTAGCAGGCACGAGAACGCGAGCGTTCTCATGCCTGCCCCTTGCCCTTGCCCCTGCCCTTGCCCGCGAATGACCGGTCGCAGCGCTCGATCAGCGCGACGGCATCGAGCTGGCCGAGCGCCGTCTGCAAGAGGCGCGCTGCGGGCGCACGTGGACGTTCCGCGACTTCGCGGGCACGGGCGAGGGCAAGGGCACGGGCAGGGGATCAGGCTGCTGAAGCAGCCTGCTGACTTGACCGCGAATGACCGGTCGCCGTGCTCGATCAGCGCGACGGCATCGAGCTGGCCGAGCGCCGTCTGCAGAGCCGCGCGCGGGCGCACGTGGACGTTCCGCGACTTCGCGGGCACGGGCACGGGCAAGGGCACGGGCAGGGGATCAGGCTGCTGAAGCAGCCTGATGGCCCGTCAGGAGGTAGGCGGCGCGATCGAGGAGCGGTCGCGCGGCACGAGGAAGCTGACCATCGTGCCCTGACCGTGGCGTGACTCGAGGCTCACCGAGCCGCCGTGCGCGCGCGCCACGCGGTCGACGATGGCGAGGCCGAGGCCGGTGCCCGTCTGTCGGGTGGTGAAGAAGGGATCGCGGGCGCGCGAGCGCACGATGGTGTCCATGCCCTCGCCCGTGTCGTGGAACTCCACCGCGACGCACGGGCGGCCCTCCACCTCGGTGTCGCGGCACGAGACCGTGAGGGTGCCGCCGAGCGGCATCGCCTGGAGCGCGTTGTCGACGATGTTGATCAGCGCGTGCCGCAGCAGCGCCTCGTCGCCCTCCACCTCGGCCACCTCGTTCTCGAGCTCCAGCTCGATCTCGATGTGGGAGATGTCGCGGCTGCCGCCCGCGGCGAGCTCCACCGCGTGCATGACCAGCCGCCGCATGTCGACGGGCTCCCCGTGCTCGGGGCTGATGGGGCGGGCGTAAGCGAGCAGATCGTTGATGAGCCGGTTGAGCCGGTCGGTCTCCTCGTCGAGGATGGCGAGCAGCGTCTCGCCGTCGTCGGGGCGCAGCTCCTTTCGCCTCAGACCGCTGACCGCGTTCTTGATGATCGCGAGCGGGTTGCGCACCTCGTGCGCGATGACGGCGCTCAGCTCGCCCACCGCCGCGAGCTGCTCCTTCTTCACCAGCGCCTGCTGCGTGACGCGGAGGTAGTCGTAGCTCCGCGCGAGCTCCTGGGTGCGATCCTCGAGCTGGCGGTCGACCTGGGTGAAGCGCCCCACGAGCACGTAGCTGAAGCCGAGCACGGGCAGGAGCGCGCCGTGGCTCGAGAAGTTGATCGGCGTGACGTCGAGCAGCCGCGCGAGCACGTCCCACGCCCCGCCCGCGAGCGCGATGCCCGTCATGACCGCCGCGCCGCGCAGATCCCGTCGGCCGCGCGCGGCGTTGAAGAGGATCACGACGCCATAGAACGCGAAGCTCACGCCGACGCCCACGAAGGCCATGCCCACGGCCGACATGTCCGCGATGGCGCGGTTGGTCAGCTCCCCGTGGCTCCAGTCGTACGTGGGCTCGGCCACGCCCGCGTCGAAGAACAGGCCCGCGAGCACCGCGCAGACCCCGAGCGCCGCGTTGATCATGGCCGCGGCCCGCACGCGCGGGTGCGCCTCGTCGGTGAGGCGGAGCACGAAGTCCACGAAGAACGCGGTCGCCGGCATGACGCCGAGGTGCTGCAGGTTCTGCGCGAAGACCGCCTCGGCGGGGCTCTGGCTGTCGACCGTGAAGGCCGTCGCCAGCGCGTACAGGAAGAGCCCGCCGCAGAGCCCCGCGAAGGAGATGTACTCGGGGTTCTGACGGCGCATCAGGTGGAGCGCGCCGTAGTAGATCCCGGCGAAGCCGAAGATCCCCGACCAGGCGACCAGCGCGGTGGCGGTCCAGGACATCAGAGCCCCTCCGGCGGCGGGGGCACGCTGCTCGGGCGTTCGCGCGGCAGCGTGATGCGCACGGTGGTGCCGACCTTCGCCTCGCTCTCGATGCTCACCTCGCCGCCGTGGTTGCGGACCACGCGGTCGACGATGGCGAGCCCGAGGCCCGTACCCGCGGGGCGTGTGGTGAAGAAGGGGTCGAGCGCCTTGGCGCGGACCAGCGCGTCCATGCCGGCGCCCGTGTCCTGGAACTCGAGGATCACGCTGGGTACGCGACCGGAGCGCGGCCGGAGCCGAACCCGCAGCGCTCCGCCGTCCGGCATCGCCTGCGCGGCGTTGTCGGCGATGTTGGTGAGCGCTTGCCGCAGCAGGTCCGGATCGCCGTGCATGTCCGTCGGTCCGTCGGCGTCGATCTGGACCTCGATCGCGTCGGGCCTCGGGTGGCTGGACAGCGCCTTGTCGATCGCCTCGCGCGCGATCGTGACGAGATCGACGGCCCGGCCCTTCGGCTCGACCGGCCGCGCGTACGCGAGCAGGTCCCGCACGAGCCGGTTGAGGCGATCCACCTCCTCGTCGAGGATGCCGAGGAGCACGCCGCGATCGGCGTCGCGCAGGGAAGGGCGGCGCAGGCTCGAGACCGCGTTCTTGATGATGGCGAGCGGGTTGCGGACCTCGTGCGCGATCACCGCGCTCAGCTCACCGACCGCGGCGAGCTGCTCCTTGCGGACGAGCTCCTCCTGCACGACGCGCAGCTCGGAGTAGGAGCGGCGCAGCTCGTCGGTGCGCTCTCCGAGCTGATCGGCCGCGCGCACGAAACGCCGCAGCAGCACCCACACCACCGTCAGGATCGGCAGGAGCGCGACATGCTCGAGCAGAAACGGGCCGTCTCCGCCGGTGAAGCGCAGAAGGCTGTCGTAGACGGCGGCGCCGACCGCGACCGCGGCCGCCCACACGACGACGCGCAGATCCGGGTGCTCCTCGCGGCCGCGCGCGAGCGTCCAGACCGACCACGCCGCGAAGAAGAGCGCGCCCGCGACGAGCACCGCGCCGGGCAGCGTGAAGACGGGCTCGGCGTACCCGGAGAGGTCGCGCAGGCCGCCCGAGAAGCGCGCCGACGGCACCAGCAGGAAGCCGCTCGCGGTCGCGACGAGGCCCACGTAGCCGAAGGCGTAGGCGGCTCGCACGAGCCGCGGCGCCTCCCGACCGACGAGCTGCGTCGCGAAGTCGACGAAATAGACGACGGTCACGAAGCCGCCGATGTACTCGATCTGGATCGCGCCGCTCAGCACGCTCGGGTCGCGCGCGTCGGAGCCGATGGCCGCGCCCGCGCTCCACGTCGCCAGCCCGAAGCACAGCAGGCCGAAGCCGAGGTACTCCCGGTGGGTGGGGCGCCGGGCGTGCAGCATGCAGAAGTACACGCCGGCGTAGCTGTAGACCGCCGCCCAGGTGAAGAGCAGGGTCGCCAAGGGCGACAACATGGGCGGCGACGATATCTCGGATCGGCCCCGGGCTCACGCGTCGCTTCTTTGCCGCCCCTCCGGCGCGTACGTACGATCGGATCGTGCGACCTCTGCCCATCCTCGTGCTCACCTCGATGTCCCTGATCGCGCCGTCCCTGGCCGGAGCGCAGGACGCGCCCCGCGCCGAGGTCGCGCCGGCCGCCACGCCGCGTCCCGTAGGGGTCTACGCGGGCGTCGAGCCGGGAGAGGCGCAGCCGCCGCCGGCCTACCGGCGCGCGATCCGACGCGCGCGGCGCGGGGGGCGCGACGTGATCCTCACGTGGCCCGGCTTCACGCCGCTCGGCGACGGAGGCTCGCGCTTCTTCGTGCAGACGACCCAGGCGCAGGTCCCCGAGCTGCGCGTGGAGGAGGGCCGCGTCGTGCTGCTCTTCCGCAACTGCGGCATCCACGTCCGCAACAGCGCCCGCTGGCTCGAGACGCGCTTCTTCAACACGCCCGTGCTCCGCGCCCGGCTCGAGCGGCGTCGACGCGACATGGCGCTCGTGCTGCAGATGCGTCCCGGCGTGACGGCGCAGCCCCGCGTGACCACCGCCGCGGCGCCCGGCGGCAACTTCCACTACGTCTACGTCGACTTCTCGCCGGGCGACTACGCGCCGGTGATCACGCCCGCCCCCGCGCAGGTCCGGCCGGCGCCCGGTCAGCCAGGACAGGGCCAGCCGCCCGCGGCTCCGGCTCGCGAGGTCGACCCGTCCCTCGACGCGATGGACGACGAGCGCCCGCCCGCCTTCCAGGACTGACCCCCGAACCGAACACGCGGGCCGCGGGGCTCAGGACATCGGCGCGAGGCGCCAGCACGCGGCGACGGCCGCCAGCGTGATCGCGGATCCGAGCACCGCCCCGATGAGAACCAGCTTCCACGCGGCGAGGCGAGGGCTCGATGGCGCGGCTGCGTGCAGCTCCGGCACCCGCTTGGCTTCACTGACCGGGACGCTCAGGGCTCCCAGCGTGACCATGCGAATGGTGGGTCCGCCGCCCGGCGTGAGCGCTCGCCGGGGCGTCGTGTCTTCGTTCTCGTCTGTCACTCCAGCCATCCGACCTCGAAACCGCGGGGTGGGGGGCGACGCTACCACGCCCGCCGCGGGTTCAGTCTCGGTTGTCGGGCTGGAGCGTCGGGCCGTCGGTCTGGAACGGGATGTACGCGAGGGTCGTGATCCCGTACGGGCCGCGGCGCTCGTAGCCGGCGAGGCCGTAGAAGATCTTCCACCAGTGCCCGCCGGTGCTGTACTCGCCGTAGCTGAAGAACGGGAAGACGTGGAACTCCCACTCCGAGCTGCCGTCGGTGCGCGTGCGCTCGCGGTGGTAGACGTTGAGCACGAGCGTGCTCGTCGTGTTGCCCTCGCGGAAGCGCCAGAAGAACGGGAAGAGCACCGTGTAGCGGTTGCGGTCGCCTTCGAAGCTCTCGAAGTCCCACCAGAAGGGCGCCAGCACCGAGTGCTGATGGCTGGGGACGCTCTCGTAGTACCAGATGGGGTGGATGTTGACGGCGTCGCCGTCGTGCCACTGCGAGATCTGGATGGTGGGCAGGACCCACGTCGTCTCGTCGCCCAGCTCCCGGTTCACGTGCCGCGCGACCACGGGCGTGATCCAGGTCTCCTGCCGCCCTCGCTCCTCGAAGCGCGCGAAGAACGGGAAGACGATGGTGTTCGCCTGCGTCGGGTCCTCCCAGTGGAAGACCAGCGGGGGCACCGCGAGCGTGCTCGAGTCGGTGCGCGGGTCGCGGATCCAGAAGAAGAAGGGAGCGACGGCGTCCATCTCGGTGGCGCCGCGGAAGCGCTGGTAGAGCGGCGTGACGATGGTCTCGTCGGCGTGGTCGCGCCACCACCAGAAGAGCCCGCCGAGCGTGAGCCGGAAATGATCCGGGTCCTCGGAGTAGTGGCTCAGGAGCGGGAAGATCGTGGTCGACGAGTAGTCGGTCCCCGAGCTGTGATGGAAGAGCGGCGGGATTCCGTAGTACGAGCCGTTCGGCTCGTCGCGGTGATAGAAGGCCAGCGGCGGGATCACGGTCAGCGCGGTGTTCTCCTCCCGGTCCTCGAAGCGGAGGAAGAAGGGTGGCGCGATCGTGTAGGACGTGGTCTCCGCGTTCTCGACCCAGAGGAACGGGAAGACGCCCCAGTGCTCCACGCGCGGCTCCTGGACGCGCCAGAAGAGGGTCGCGAACGTGAAGCGCTCCTCCTCGCTGCCCCAGTCGATCGTGAGGAGCGGGGGGATGATGGTGTAGTGGTTGGCGCCGTGCCGCCCCGTCATCACCAGGGGGGCGATCCCGAAGTCGTGGCCGTCGGGCGCGCTGTGGGACCACACCGGCGGGATGGCCCAGGTGTGGTGGCCCTCGCCGCGGTACCAGAAGAAGAGCGGGAAGAGCACGTCCCAGTTCTCGGGGCCGCGCATGGCGTAGTAGGGCGGGATGGCGAGCTCGGTCGTCTCGGTTTCGCCGTCCTCGCGGAGGTAGAAGAGCGGGAAGACCGCGGTCGTCGAGACCTGGCCCTGGCGCTGGTAGAGCAGCGGCGGGATCACGAGCTGGAAGTCCGAGTCTCCCGCCTCGGGGAGCTCGGGGCGCCAGCGGATCGGAGGACGCGCGTCGAGCAGGCCCTCCTGCTGACCTTCGACCTCCTCGTCGTCCTCGCCCATCGCCGAGTCTTCGACGGTCGCTTCCTCGTCGCCCTCCTCGTCGCCCTCTTCGTCGTCCTCGTCCTCGCCGTCTTCATCACCGGGCTCTTCGGACGCCGCCTCTTCCGGCTCGTCCTCTTCCCAGTCGTCGGCGTCTTCGTCTTCCCAGTCGTCCTCGTCGCCCTCGGCCCAGTCCTCGTCCTCTTCGGTCCACTCGGGATCGTCGGACGGATCGTCTTCACCGTCCGGGGCGGCGTCCGGCGCGCCCGCGTCGGGGCGCCCGGCGTCCTGCGCCCAGGCGGGCCCGGGGACCGCGAGCGACAGACACAGAGAGAGGAACCAGACGCGCGTCGCGCTCACGCGTTCTCCCCGAAGACGATGGCCCTCGCGCGCGCGGGCGCGTCGGCGCGCGCCACCTCGTCTTGCGTGCCCGCCGCGAGGTCCTTCAGCTGGACGACGCCGCGCTCGAGCTCGTCGGGGCCTGCGATCATCGCCACCTTCGCGTTCGACTTGTCCGCGCGTCGGAACTGGCTCTTCATCGATCCGCCTCGGAGGTCCGCGTCCGCGGTGAGGCCGGCCGCGCGGAGCTCCGCGAGCAGGACCACGGCGTCGCGCCGCGCGCTCTCGTGCGGGATCACCACGAAGACGTCGGGCTGCGGCGCCGCGTCTTCCCCGCCCATGACGAGCAGGAGCCGCTCGATGCCCAGGGCGAAGCCGATGGCCGGCGTGGGCGGGCCGCCGAGCTGCTCGACCAGGCCGTCGTAGCGGCCGCCGCCGCAGAGCGTGTTCTGCGCGCCGAGCTCGCCGCCGTGCCCGAGCACCTCGAAGAGGGTTCGGTTGTAGTAGTCGAGGCCCCGCACGAGCGTCGGCTCCACCCGGAAAGGGGTGCCCAGCGCGGTCAGGGTCGCTTGCAGATCCTCGAAGTGCTTGGTGTCGTCCGCGTCGAGGAAGTCGAGGATGTTCGGCGCGTCGGCCGTGACCTCTTTGTCCTGCGGCGCCTTGCTGTCCAGCACGCGCAGCGGGTTGGTCTCGAGGCGGCGCTGGGAGTCGGCGCTCAGCGCGTCGCGGTGCGGGGTGAGGTAGGCGAGCAAGGCGTCCACGTAACGCTGCCGCGTGTCGCCGCTTCCCAGAGAATTGATCAGCACCTCGACGTCCTCGACCCCCAGCTCCTTCACGAGCGTGACGAGCATGTGGATCATCTCGGCGTCGACGAACGGGCCGGGATCGCCGTAGAGCTCCACGCCGGCCTGCCAGAACTGCCGGTAGCGTCCGCGGGCCGGGCGCTCGCGCCGGAACATCGGCCCGAGGTACGCCCACTTGGTGACGGGCTCCCGGGCCTGCATCGAGTGCTGGATGTACGCGCGCGCCGCGGAGGCGGTGCCCTCGGGCCGGAGCGTCAGGGAGTGATCGCCCTTGTCCGTGAAGGTGTACATCTCCTTCTCGACGATGTCGGTCGCCTCGCCGATCGAGCGGACGAAGAGGGCGGTCGGCTCCACGACGGGCGTGCGCACCTCTCCGTAGCCGTGGCGCTGGACGATCCGCCAGAAGGCCTCCTCGATGCGTCGCCACCGGGAGATCTCCTCCGGCAGAACGTCGTTCATTCCCTTGACCGCGCGGAGGGTGCTCATCGGGCTCGTCACCGTCGTCCCCGCCTCCGGGCGGGGTGCGCGGCTTCTAGCCGGTCCCTCGCATGCACGCAAGCGCGACGGAGCGCGCACGACACGCCGTTTCTACACTGGACGCCGCCCCGCCTGCGACGCAACCTGCGGGCGGCCCGCCCGTTTGGCCTCCCGGCGCGGCGGGCCGATGCCCTATACTGTTCACCCAGCCAGCCCCGCTCGCGAGCGAGGGCGGCACCCCTCCCCCATCAGCGCCCTCGGACTCACGTGATCCAAGCTGGAACGATCGTCGGCCACAAGTACCGCCTGGAGGGGCCGATCGGGCAGGGCGGGATGGCGACGATCTGGCGCGCCGTCCACACCACCCTCGATCGGCCCGTGGCCGTGAAGTTCCTCGAGGCGGTGGGCACCTCCGCGCAGGAGCTCGCCGCGCGCTTCCTCAACGAGGCGAAGCTGGCCGCGGGGCTGCGGCACCGCCACGTGGTGGACATCCTCGACTTCGGCGTCCTCGATGGCGGCCAGCCCTACATGGTGATGGAGCTGCTCGAGGGCATGAGCCTCGCCGAGCGCTACGAGGAGGGGCCGTCGGTCAGCGACTGGGAGCTGCTCGAGGTCGTCGCCATGACGCTCAGCGGGCTCGCCGCCGTGCACGAGGCGGGCATCCTCCACCGCGACGTGAAGCCCGAGAACATCTTCCTCGTGCACGACGCCGACGGCATCTACCCCAAGCTGCTCGACTTCGGCGTCTCCAAGGGCTTCGACATGGGCGGCAAGCTCACCCGGACCGGCTCCGTGGTCGGCACGCCGCAGTACATGTCGCCCGAGCAGGCGCGCGGAAAGCGGGACGTCGACCCGAGGAGCGATCTCTGGAGCGTCGGCATCGTGCTCTACGAGGGCTTCGCGGGCGAGCTCCCGTTCGACTCGGAGAACCCTGGCGACGTGCTCATCAGCGTCGCCACCGAGGAGCCGCAGTCCCTCTCGGTCCACCGGCCCGATCTGCCCGAGTCGGTCATCGCGCTCGTGCACCGCGCGCTGGCCAAGAAGCCCGACGATCGCTTCTCGGACGCGCGCGCCATGCGCGACGAGGTGCTGGCCATCCTGGAGCGAGGCGAGGCGGTGAGCGGTCGGCCCGACTCGGCGCTCATCCGCGTCGCCTACAACACCGGCGCCGGCACGGGGAAGCTCAAGGCCCTGACCAGCAGCGTCACGCCGCCGCCCCCGCCCGGGCAGAGCCTGCCGGACCCGTTCGTGCCGCTCGGCGCGCCGCCGGTCCCGAAGGAGGCGGTCGCGCTGGCCGGAGACGCGCTGCACGCCGGCTCGTTCGGGACGTCTCAGCCCCCGAGCCCGCCCAAGCGCCGCTGGCTCGCGCCCCTCGTCGCCGTCCTGGTCCTCGGCGTCGGCGCGGGCGCGTTCTTCGCCTTCGACGGGAAGCAGCTCCTCGTCCGCTCGGGCCTCGTGCCCGGCGAGTCCGCCCACGCCGACACCGGCGCCGCAGGCGACGTGCTGCCCGGCGTGGAGGTCGTGGCGCTCGATCCCGACGCGCCGGACGACGTCCCGCTCGAGCCGCCGCCTTCGGACGGCGTCGACGCCCCGCCGTCCGAGACGGTCGACGTGCCGAGCCCGCCCGACCCGCCCGAGGTCGTCGAGGAGGCCGCGCTGGGCGCGATCGCCGAGCCCGCCGAGGAGGCGGTCGTGGAGGAAGCCGCGCCCGCGCCCGAGCCTCGCCGCCGCAGGCGACGCCGCCGCCGCTGATCGGCCGACCGCGGCCTCAGCGGCCTCGGCGACCCTTGGTGAGGTGGTTCACGGCCTGGCCGAGGCCGTCGAGCGTGAGGGGGAACATCTCGAAGACGTTGCGCACGTACTCGATGGTGTTGCCGTTCCAGTAGCGCTCGGGCTCCGGGTTGAGCCACGCCGCGCGCTCGAAGTGATCGTCGAGCATCATCAGCCACACGATGCCTTCGACGCCGTTGTCCTCTTCGTAGTCGAGCGCGCCGCCCGGCTGGAGCAGCTCGTAGGGGGCCATCAGCGCGTCCCCGACGACGATCAGCTTGTAGTGCGCGCCGCAGTCGGCGAGGAGATCCCGGACGCGGACCGGCTTGGTGAAGTTCGCGTCCTCGTAGATCTTCCCGTAGACGCAGTTGTGGAAGTAGAGGCAGCGCAGCTCCTTGAAGTGCGAGCTCTTCTTCGCGGCCGTGAACAGCCGGCTGACCAGGTGCGCGTACGGGTCCATCGAGCCGCCGACGTCCATCAGCAGGATCACCCGCGTGTTGGTCCGGCGAGGCGGCCGCAGCACGATCTCGAGCTCGCCCGCGTTCTTCGCGGTCTGGTCGATGGTCTCCTCGAGGTCGAGCTCGTCCTCGGCGCCCTCGCGCGTGAGCAATCGGAGCTTGCGCAGCGCCACCGCCATCTGCCGCGTGTCGAGCGTCATGTCGTCGCGGTAGCCGCGCCAGCGTCGGGCGGTCGCGACCTGCACCGCGCTCCGGTTGCCGCCCTTGCCGCCGACCCGCACGCCCTCGCGCTTCGCGCCCGAGTGCCCGAAGGGGGAGCTGCCGCCCGTGCCGACCCAGCGGTTGCCGCCGTCGTGCCGCTCCTTCTGCTCGTTCATGCGCTCCTCGAAGAGCTTCTTCAGCTCGTCGAGGTCGTACTGCTCGAGCAGCGCGCGCTCTTCTTCCGTCAGGTCGTGGATGCGCTCCTTCGCGTCCTTCAACCAGTCGAGCAGCTCGTCCTTCAGCTTCTTCGCCTCGATCTCGACGCCCTTGAAGACCAACAGGAACGCCTGGTCGAAGTCGTCCAGGTACTTCTCGTCGTGCACGAGCAGCGCGCGCGAGATGTCGTAGAAGCCCTCGAGGGAGCTGTCGTGCAGGCCCGCGCTCAGCGCCTTGGCGAGGTTGATCCCCTCCTGGGTGCCGACGGGCACGCCGCGGGTCCGGAGCTCGTAGAGGAACGGGACGAACACGCTCAGCTCCGGTACCGCGCCCCGCCGGAGAGCTGGTCGGCCAGCGCGACGAGGTCCTGCTCCTTCTTCAGCAGGGCGCCGAGGAAGGGCAGCTTCGCGTCCAGCTTCACCGCGTCGAGCCCGGCGCTCTTCAGGACGGCGATCCAGTCGATCAGCTCGCTCGTGCTCGGGCGCTTGCGCAGCCGACGCATGGTGCGGATCTCGTAGAACACGCCGAGCGCCTGCTCGATCAGGGTGTCGTTGAGGCTCGGGTGGTGCACCGCGACGATGCGCTTCATCAGCTCCGGCTCGGGGAAGTCGATGAAGTGGAAGACGCAGCGGCGCAGGAACGCGTCCGGCAGCTCCTTCTCGTTGTTGCTCGTGATGATCACCACCGGCCGGTGCTTGGCGACCACGTCGTCGCCCGTCTCGTCGACGCGGAAGCGCATCCGATCCAGCTCGTGCAGGAGATCGTTCGGGAACTCGAGGTCCGCCTTGTCGATCTCGTCGATGAGCAGCACGGCCCGCTCGTCGGTCTCGAAGGACTGCCCCAGCGGGCCCTTCTTGATGTAGCGGCGGATGTCGCCCACGTCCCCGTCGCCGAAGCGCGAGTCGTAGAGGCGCTGCACCGTGTCGTAGACGTAGAGCCCGTCCTGCGCGCGCGTCGTGCTCTTGACGTGCCAGGTGATGAGGTCCATCGAGAGCGCCTCGGCGACGGCCTCCGCGAGCAGCGTCTTACCGGTCCCGGGCTCTCCCTTGACGAGGAGCGGCCGCTCGAGCACGAGCGCGCAGTTGACGGCGGCTTCGAGGGAGTCGTTGGTGAGGTAGCTGTCGGTGCCGCGAAAGCGGACGAAGTCTTGGCTCATGTCTTCTTCTTGGGCTTCTTCTTCGGCCTCACGCGCTCGTACGCGCGCCCCACGGGGACGCCGACGACGACGCCGAGCGCGACGCCGATGAGGAGCGTGATGCCGATGGCGGTGGTCATGGTGCTGCCCCCCCGGAAGCTCTCGCTCGCGATCGTAGGGCGCGGACCGTGGGGGCGCCATATGAATCGTCATTCAGCCAGGGCGCCGGGCCTACCTCTCGGGGGGCCGGGGTGGCACCCTGAAGCGGTGACCTCTCCTGCCTCGGTGCTCGCGTGTGTGTCGCTCTCGCTCTCCGCCCTCGTGGGGTGCTCGGTCGGCGCCGACGCGGACGGCGGGATCGGCATGGACGCGACGCCGATCCCCGACGCGGCGCCGACCCGTGACGCGCCCTTCGTGCCGCTCGACGCGACCTGCGGGCGCGCGACGATCGAGACCGCGCGCCTCCCGGGCAGCCTGCTCTTCGTCTTCGACCGCTCGGGCAGCATGGATCGCTCGGCCTCCGGGGGCGCCGAGACGCGCTGGGACGTCGCGGGCGGCGCCGTGCAGGCGGTCCTCGCCGAGCTCCCGGACGAGGCGAACGTGGGCATGCTCCTGTTCCCGCCCAACGCCGCGATGTGCAACGTGGTGGGCCCGGACCTGCCGCAGGTCCCGATCGCGCCGCTCGCCGCCAGCCGGGACGGCATCGCGACGGAGCTCGCGCGGGTGCCCGACGGGACCGCCACGCCCATCTTCGGAGCGCTCGAGGTCGGCTGGGATCACCTCGCGAGCCTCGGCGCGCGGGGCGAGCGCGCGGTGGCGCTGGTCACGGACGGCCGTGAGAACTGCGCCGACGAGGACCGGGACCGCGTCCTGGCGCGCGCCGTCACCGAGCTCGAGGAGCGCGGCCACCGCACCTTCGTGATCGGCCTCAGCCAGAGCAACACGGATCTGAGCGCGCTTGCGCTCAACGGGGGCACACGCCGCAACGACACGTGCATGGCGCGCTGCACGACGCCGCCCTGCGTGATGGACTCCGACGTGCCTTGCCCGGAGTCGGGCGCCATGTGCGCCACCTTCCCGGACGGGGAGGGCGGCGCCACCCGCACGCCCGGCTTCTGCGGCTGCCTCTCGGACGACGACTGCCCCACGCCGACGACGTGCGGAACCGACGGCGGCCAGTCGGTCTGCGTCGGCACGCCGGACTGCTGCCACTACGACGCGACCACCGCGAGCTTCGAGGCCGACTTCCAGGCCGCGCTCGACGCCATCGTCAGCGTGGTCTTCGACCAGTGCGTGTTCGATCTCCCGCGCGGCGACGACCCGGCGATGTTCGACCCGAACCAGGTCAACGTACAGGTCTCGCTCGACGGCGGCCCCGCCGAGACCCTCGGCCGCTCGAGCGATGAGGCGGTCGACTCCTGGGACTACACGGACGCGTCCCAGGAGGCGATCCGCATCCAGGGCGAGCTCTGCGACCGGATGCGCGACGCCGAGGCGACGGTCGAGATCGTGCTCGGCTGCCCCACGGTCCTCATCTGACCTCGCCCGCCGTTCCCGGACGCGGTAGGTCGACCGAGTCGAGACCCCGCTGGCCCCACCTGGCGGGCCGGCGACGCGAGATGCTCCACGACCCTCGCGTGGACGGTCACGGCCGTCGCCGCCGCGGAGCCGCCTGCGACCTGGCCCACCGTCCGGACCGCGCGGCCGCGCCTTCCCGAGCGCACGGCAGGGAGCACGGGGTGTTCCCGGTAGCCGACGTGGAGCAGGGGCCTCCCCCTCGATCGCTCGCATTGGCGACTCGAGGGCTGCGGCCCGCCGCGGGTGATACTCTCGGCGACAGGTTCGATGCCTCTTCTCATCTCCGCGCCCGCCAGGATGTGGATGGTCCGCGCGACCGTGCTGGTGCTCAGTCTGGTGCTCTGGGTGATCGGCCAGTCCTTCGTAGAAGGGTACTGCGTGAGCGGGCTCGTGGTCGTCTTGGAGGGGTACGGGACCAGCTTTCTCGTGAACGCGCTCGTGCTGGCGGCGGTCGCGTGGTGTGTCGTGTCGCTCTGGCGGCAGCTCGGGGGCGTGGAGGGAGCTCTTCGTCACCTCGCTCGGGCGGCGCTCGCTGCTCTGGCCGCGGTGGTCTCTCTCGTGTTGCTGGCCAACATGGTCACGCCAGGCCCACCACCCGGCGTCTCCTACGAAGAGTGTGTGGAGGGCTGGCACGGATGGGACCAGTCATGGGACCCGTAGGCCACAGCCGTCCCAGACGGTGCCCCGGGTCTCGCCGTGCCCGTTCCTGGAAGCAAACTTGTCGATCGAGCGCCTCTCCTGGCCCCGGCGGACGCGATGCGCCGACCTGCTCTGTCCAATGAGACCGGTCGAGGGCTCGAGGACCACGCGGGAATCGCGACCAGGTCCCTCTATCCGAGCGCTCGTGATGTCCGAGATGGCCACGGCGCGGATGCGCTCGCTCAGCGGGAACGTGTGCTGCCCGGCGTGGACGACGTCGAGCGAGTCCAACTCGAGGTCCTCGAGCGCGATGTGCATGGACTTGGTGGTCTTCGGCGACTCGGTGCGCTCGATCTCGAAGCCGCGGCGTCGGTTGCCCCGCACCACCAGCAGGTCCAGCTCAGCCCCCGCGTGGGTCGCCCAGAAGTGGCACTCGTCCGCGCGCGCCTCGATGGCGGCGACCACCTGCTGCGTCGCGAACCCCTCCCACGAGGCGCCCAGCTTGGGGTGCCAATGGTTGAGCGAAAACTCGAATCACATGTTCGATATTTCGAGGAAAGCCGGGCTCTGCTGTCCAGGGTGCTCGCGCACTTCGCGGTGGACGAAGGCGCGGAGGCTCCCGGCACGCGCGAGCGTGTGCTGGCCGAGCTCAACCGGCAGCAGAGGCTGGTCGCCGAGGCGCGCTCGTGGCACCGCCCGGTCCTGGAAGTGGACCCGGAGACGGGGGTGGAGGTGGATCCCGACGACGTCGTGGTCGCGCCGGCGCCGGACACCGACGTCGTCACCGACGCCTGAGGCCGCGGGCCGAGACCACCGAGCGCTTCGCGGGAGCCGAACGACGGCGCCGAGCGCTCGGTGCATGCGGAGAGGAACAGGTCCTCCCTCTTGGGAGCTGCGCGCTCGCGCTCGACTCGATGGGGCGGCCGCACGTCGCCTACACCGCGCTCTCCGGCCGCGTCTGGCACGGAGTCCGCGGCGCGGCGTGGACCCGAGATGAGACGGCGCGGAGCCTGGCCGTCAGCGTCGCCGTGGATGGCGCGGACCGTCCCCACATCTCGTACGTGGCCTTCGTGCCCGGCGGCGCCGAGGTCCGGTACGCGACCCTCCGGTGAGGCCGGTCAGTCAGCGGAGGCGGTAGGCGACGACGACGGGCGGGTTGGCGTATCGGCCTTGCTCGCGGTCGGCGGCGAGCATGGTGAGGTAGAGGAGCCCCCGCTCGGCGTCCCAGGCGCCGCCGCCCATCTGAGGGCGGCCGTCGGCGAAGGGCGACTCGAAGGGGCCGTGGGCGTAGGGGCGCACCTCGTGGGGCGCCATCGTCCCGGCGCGCACCGCCGCGAGGTCTTCCACGTCGAAGAACCAGTACATCAGCGAGTAGTCACGCGGGTCGCGCGAGCAGTATCCGCCGCACTCCGCGTCGCGGCCCTCGGGCACGCACTTGTAGCAGACGCCCATCGGGCCGTGTCCGCCGCTGTGCCCGAACGTCGCGTAGGTGCGGGTGCCGGGGACGACGAAGCCGTAGACCGCGCGCGAGAGGTGCGTCCAGAGATCGTTGTCACCCGCGCCGTTCGCGAGGTCCTCGCGCAGCGGCGTGGCCAGCGAGTAGTCGAGGAGCGGCGAGGTCGGGATCGGTTCGGCGCCGCCGACCACGTCGTCCACCGCGAAGACGAACGCGGTCGGCCCGACGCTGAGGCGCGAGATGATCGGCAGGCCGCTGGAGTTGCCGGCGATCATCGCTCCCCCGAGCGCCTCGCGATGCGCCTCGGGGACGGCGGAGAACCAGCCGGACGCGTGGGCGCGCCCCTCGAGCCTGAAGTACCCGTCGACGGTGGAGCCGGCGAGGTCGGAGGCGTCGCGCAGCACGAGGGTGGTGTGTGTGTTGTCGCCGGGCGCGTCGTAGTACTCCACGCCGTTGACGAGGAGCGCGCCGTCCTGGAGCCACATCCCGGTGACCCGCGAGATCGCCTGCGGGTTGTCGACGCGGTCGAGCACGCCGACGAAGGGCTGAAGCGGCGGGTCCGCCATGTTCAGCTCGGACAGCGTCTCGCCCTGGACGAGCTCGGGGATCCGGAATTCGGCGACCGCCTGCTGATGGGCGTGACCGACGATGAACATCGTCTCGCCGGTCGCGCCAAGGGCGATGACGCCGTTGGCGTAGTTCAGGTCCGACGCGCCGAACGTCGCGCTCGGCAGCCGGAACGCGCCCGCGACCTGCAGATCCTCGACCGCGAGGAGCGGGAGCTCGACCGGGCCCGCGTCCGGCGGGGCCGCGTCCACGGCGGAGCCGGCGTCCAGGGCGGAGCCGGCGTCCACGGCGGAGCCGGCGTCGGGCGCGCTCGCGCCATCGCAGCCCCCGAGCGAGATGAGGAGCGAGCAGACCAGAGCACGGTGCAGCATGCGCCGACCGTATCCTGCCCGGCGCCTCCTGCACGGACGTGGCGCCTTCTGACCCAAATCAGGCGCGTTGGGTCTACTCGCCGTAGGGGACCCAGATGTTCTTGACGTGGGTCGCCTCGCGGAGGAACTCGCGGCCCGCCGCCTCGCGGTCGTCGAGCCAGTTGCGCGTCGGGCCGTACTGGCACCAGGTGCGCTTCATGTTGCCGGCGCTCTCGAGCTCGACCTCCTTCGTGCCCTCCTCGGGGCCGAAGTACCAGACCTGTTCGACGTCGTCGTGGCCGGCCAGGGTCTTGACCAGCTCCTTGCGGTAGCCGGTGACGATGTTGAGCGCGCCGGGCGGCAGGTCGCTCGTCTCGACCACCTGGTAGAAGTCGGTCGCCGCGAGCGGGTGGCGCTCGGAGGGGACGACCACCACCGCGTTGCCCACGCAGAGCGCGGGCGCGATGGTCGAGATGAAGCCGAGGAGCGGGTGTTCGTCGGGGCAGACGACCCCGAGCACGCCGATGGGCTCGTTCATCGCGATGGTCACGCTCCGGAGCGGCGTGGCGTGGACGAGGCCATCGTACTTGTCGGCCCAGGCCGCGTAGGTGAAGAGGCGCTCGACGCTCTTCTCCACCTCGCGCGCCGCCTTGGCCCGGTCCCCGAGCATCAGGCGCAGGCGGGCGATCATCTCGTCCTCCCGCTCGGCGAGGTTCTCGGCCAGGTAGTAGAGGATCTGCGCCCGCAGGTGCGCGGTGCCGGCGGACCAGCCCTTCGCGCCGTGGGCCGCCTCGACCGCGTCGCGCACGTCCTTGCGGTTGCCGCGCCCGACCTCGCCCATCGGGCGGCCGTTCGCGTCGTGGATCTCGATGCTGTAGCCCCAGTCGGGTCGGCGCTGCTTGCCGCCGATGTAGAGCTTCGCGGTGCGATCGATCGGAGGCAGCACGGGGCCGCCGGCCGGCGGCGCGCCTCCCGAGACCTCGCGCGGGTTGACGCTGTCGGCGTGGCTCGGCCAGCTCTCGCGCGGGGCCAGGCTCTCGCTCGAGCGCCCGACGGCGTCCTCCATCCAGCGCGGCTTGACGTACTCGTAGAGGCCCTCCTTGCCGCCCTCCCGGCCGTAGCCGCTCTCGCGGTAGCCGCCGAAGCCGGCCGCCGCGTCGAAGACGTTGGTGCAGTTGACCCAGACCGTGCCGGCCTTGATCTTCGGCGCCACGTCGAGCGCGAGGTTGAGGTTCTCGCTCCAGATGCTGGCCGCGAGCCCGTAGCGGGTGTTGTTGGCCAGCTCGATCGCCTCCTTCGGCGTCCGGAAGGTCATGAAGACCACCACCGGGCCGAAGATCTCCACCTGGGCCACGGTCGAGGCCGGCGAGACGTCGCTCAGGAGCGTCGGCGGGTAGAACAGCCCCTCGGTCGGGCAGCTCCACGACGGCTGCCAGAGGGACGCGCCCTCGTCCGCGCCGCGCTGCACGAGCCCGCGGATCTGCTCGAGCTGCACGGGCGCGACGATGGCGCCCATGTCGATCGCCTTGTCGAGCGGGTCGCCGAGGCGGAGCTTCTCCATGCGCGCGCGCAGCCGCTTCAGCAGCTCGTCGGCCACGCTCTCCTGACAGAGGATGCGCGAGCCGGCGCAGCAGACCTGGCCCTGGTTGAACCAGATGGCGTCGACGACGCCCTCGACGACGCTGTCGAGATCCGCGTCCTCGAAGACCACGAAGGGCGACTTGCCGCCGAGCTCGAGGCTCAGCTTCTTGCCCGTGCCCGCGGTGGCCTTGCGGATGATGCGCCCGACGCCGGTCGAGCCGGTGAAGGCGATCTTCTTGACGTCCGGGTGATCGACGAGCGCGGAGCCCGCCTTGCCGTCGCCCTGGAGGATGTTCACCACGCCCGGCGGCAGGTTCACCTCGGCGCAGATCTCCGCGAAGAGTACCGCGGTCAGCGGCGTGTACTCCGCCGGCTTGAGCACGACGCAGTTCCCCATCGCGATCGCGGGCGCGATCTTCCACGCGAGCATCAGCAGCGGGAAGTTCCAGGGGATCACCTGGCCGACCACGCCCACCGGCACGGTGTCGGCCAGCTCGCTCTCCATCAGCTGGGCCCAGCCGGCGTGGTGATAGAAGTGGCGCGCCACGAGCGGCACGTCGATGTCGCGGCTCTCCCGGATGGGCTTGCCGTTGTCGAGCGACTCGAGCACGGCGAGCTTGCGGTGGTGCTTCTGCACGTGCCGCGCGATGGCGTAGAGGTAGCGCGCGCGGCCGTGCGGCCCGAGCTCGCGCCAGCCGGGGAGGGCGGCCTTCGCGGCGGCGACCGCGCGGTCGACGTCCTCGGCGCTGCCCTCGGCGACCTCGGCCAGCTTCACGACCTCGCCCTCGTAGGCGGATCGGCCGGGGTTGATGCTGTCGAAGTAGACGCCGCTCGCGGGCGGGACCCAGGCGCCGCCGATGTAGTGATCGAAGCGGCGACCGTGCGCGTCGAGCCACTCGGTCACCACCGAGTCGGTCTCGGGCGCCGGCCCGTAGGCCATCGACTCGAAGATCTCCGCCACCGTGTCTCCACCACCCTCGGGGGAAGCCGAGGCGCCGTTGCGCTTCTTCTTCTTCCCCTCCTTGTCGCGGTCCTTGTCCTTCTTCTTTTTCTTCTTCTTGCCGTCGTCTTCGAGGGCTTCGCTCGGGTGCTGTTCGCTCATGATTTTCACGCCATCGGGTGGTGGTGGTACGCGGAGTAGCGGCCGGTCACGTGGTGGTCGAGCTGGCGCTCGATGTCGGAGAGCAGCGAGCTGGCCCCGAAGCGGAAGAGGTCGGGCTCGAGCCAGCGGTCGCCGAGCTCCTCCTTCATCAGGACGAGCCAGGCGAGCGCCTCCTTCGCCTTGCGGATGCCGCCGGCGGGCTTGAAGCCGACCTTGAACCCCGTCAGGTCCTCGTAGCTGCGGATGGCGCGGGTCATCACGAGCCCGAACTCGAGGGTCGCGTTGAGCGACTCCTTGCCGGTCGAGGTCTTGATGAAGTCGCTGCCCGCCATCATCGCCACCCAGCTCGCCTTGGCGACGTTGCGGAGCGTGCCCAGCTCGCCGGTCGCGAGGATGGTCTTCATGTGCGCGTCGCCGCAGGCCTCGCGGCACTCGCGGATCTCCTCGTACAGCGCCTTCCACTCGTGCCGCAGGACGTGCTGACGGGTGATGACGATGTCGATCTCCTCCGCGCCGTCCTTCACCGACGCCTCGATCTCGGCGAGGCGCTGCTTCAGCGGGGTGAGCCCGGCCGGGAAGCCGGTCGAGACCGCGGCGACCGGGACGCCGCTGCCCTCGAGCTCCTCGACCGCGGTCTTCACCATCGCGTGGTAGACGCAGACCGCGCCCGTGGTGATGCGCTTGTCGGCCACGCCGAGCGCCTCGAGCAGGTCGCGCCGCACGGGGCTCTTGGCCTTCGCGCAGAGCCGCCGGACGTTCGACGGCGTGTCGTCGCCGCTCAGCGTCGTCAGGTCGATCAACGTGATCGCGCGGAGGAGCCAGGCCGCCTGCCACTGCTTCTTCACGCTCCGGCGCTTGAAGATGGTGGCGGCGCGGCGCTCGATGGCGCTGGTGTTGGCCTGGACGGCCTCGACGAGGTCGAGGGAGAGGTCCATGCCGGGGTTTCGCTCTAGCGCGTGATGCTTCGCGTTCATTTCAGGCCGGGCAGTGTCACCCGAGGTGCCGCCCAGCGGCAAGGTGACACAGAGCCCCTTCTCACGCGCGGTCGGGGACGCGCTACCTTCGGCCGGGGGACAATGGACTCGCTCTGGGACTTCTCCACCGGGCTCTCCGCGGCGGGAACGCTGATCGGCTTCCTCTCGCTCGCGTTCATCCCGCTGGTGTTGCTGCGGCGGAAGGACCCGGCGGCGACCTTCGCCTGGATCCTGGTCTTGCTCTTCGTGCCCGTGCTCGGCGTGGTCCTCTTCTGGTTCCTCGGCCGCGACCGGGTGCGGCGGCCGGTGCGAGAGCGGATCATCGGCGGGGCCGACCTGCGCGGTCGGATCACCCAGCGCCTGAGCGGCCAGTTCGATCACGCCCTGCTCGAGCGCGCCCTCGACCAGCAGCCGCTCGAGCAGCGCGGGGTCATGCGGCTCGCGGCCCGGCTCGGGAAGATGGAGATCGTGGCCGGCAACGACGCCCAGGTGCTCGTCGGGGCGCCGGCCACCTACGCGGCGCTGCTCGACGCCATCGAGCGGGCGACCGACCACGTGCACCTCGAGTACTACATCTTCCGCGCGGATCGCTCGGGCAAGCGGCTCATCGAGGCGCTCGAGCGGGCGGCGGCCCGCGGGGTGCGGGTCCGGCTGCTCTACGACGGCTACGGCTCGGTGGGCCTGCGGCGTCACCTCAAGGGCGTGCTCGCGGCCGGCGGCTACGCGCGCCCCTTCTTCCCGCTCTCGGTGCTCCGCCGCGCCTGGACGGTGAACCTCCGCAACCACCGCAAGCTCGTGGTGGTGGACGGCCGGCTCGGCTTCACGGGCGGCATCAACGTGGGCGACATGTTCCTCGAGTGGCGCGACGTGCACCTGCGGCTCGAGGGGCCCGTGGTGGCGGAGTTGCAGGCGATGTTCGCGGCCGACTGGTACCTCGCGACCCGCTTCGATCTCAGCGATCCCGCGTTCTTCCCCGTGCTCGAGGCGCGCGGGGACGCGGTGGCGCAGGTCTTCGGCTCGGGGCCGGACGAGAGCCTCGAGGCGATCCACAAGCTCTACTTCGCGGCCATCGCGTCGGCCCGCCAACGCGTCGTGCTCGCCACGCCGTACTTCGTGCCGGACAAGGCGATGAGCGTCGCGCTCCAGACCGCCGCCCTGCGCGGGGTCGACGTGCACCTCATCGTGCCCGCCCGCAGCAACCACCGCGTCACCTTCCATGCGGGGCGGAGCTTCTACGACGAGCTGCTCGCGGCGGGCGTGGCCATCCACGAGTACGAGGCGGGCATGCTGCACACGAAGGCGATGGTGGTCGACGATCGCTTCGGCACCGTCGGCACCTTCAACCTCGACTCCCGGAGCTTCCGGCTCAACTTCGAGCTGGTCGCGGTCCTCTACGACGAGGCGTCGGTCGAGCGGCTGGCCGCGCTCCTCGCCGAAGATCTCGAGGCGTCCCGCCGGGTCGAGCTCGAGGGGTGGCGGCAGCGCTCGCTCAGCACCCGAATCAAAGAGGGCTTCGCGCGCCTGCTCTCTCCTCTGCTCTGAGGTGCCCCGCGACCTGTGCTACACGGCGCGCGTGATCCGCTGGGCGCCAGTCCTGTTCTTCGTGTGCCTCACCGGATGCTCCTCTTGCGGCGAGGCCGCGGAGCTGAGCGTCTCCGGGGCCCACCCCTACACCCGATGCCACCTCGCGGAGCCGCCCGAGGAGCGCGTGAGCGCGGTGGGCGATCTGACCCTGCGCTTCGAGGATGAGCGGGTTCTGCGTATCGAAGGCGCTCCGTCTTCTCTTCGGCTCGCCGTCTTCGCGGGCCCGGTGGGGGCGTCCGTCCCGGAGGCGCCCGAGGCGGACCTGGCCATCGCGCTCGGTGGCCTCGGAGACGAGCCGCTCACGACGCTCTCTGCGCTGGGCGAGTGGGGCATCCCGGTGCTCGTGGTGGCGGGCGGCGAGGAGCGGTTCGAGCCGCTGTCGGACGCCTTCGAGGCGCTGGAGGGCGACGCGCGGCAGCGTGTCATCGACGCTACGGTGCTTCGGTTGATCCGCGTGGGGAAGCTCGAGCTCGTCGTGGTCCCGGGCGCGCCCGAGGGGCGTTACGTGACGGCGGGGGAGGGCGCGTGCGGCTTCGGCGAGCCCGATCTGGCGCACTGGGAGATGGACGCGCCCGACGAAGGCGTGCGCCGCTACCTGCTGGCCTGGGCGGGCCCCGCGGGCACCGACGCCACGCGCGGGCTGCTCGGCGCGGAGGCGGGATCGCCGCTGGTCGCGCGGTTGATGACGTCCGTGGGCGCGGAGGGGGCGCTCTTCGCCTGGCCGCGGAGCGCGACCGGGCGGGCCGCGGGGGAGGGGATGGCTCTGACCCTCGGCGTCGCCCCCATCGCGGGCGTGACGGTGCTGCGCGCGGACGGGAGCCGGGCGGCCCCCGGCGTGACGCGCCTCACCCTCCGCCCGGAGGCGCCCTCGCTGACCCTCGAGTCGCCTTGACTCCAGCGAACCAGAGGGCTATCCCCCCGCCCTTCCAGCGCCCGGGGCGCCGTGCGGGGGTGCGCCCTCCGCGGGTTCAACCGGCGCTCGATCGAGCCATGGCCGACCTCGTCCTCAACGTTCAAGACATCGGCGAGGCGGGAAAGTCGTACGACTTCCCGCTGACGAGGGAGTGGCTCGCCTCGGCCCTGTCCGACACCGGGCTCTCTCACACAGAGGTCTCCCTGGCCCCGGACGCCGACGAGGGCCACCTCTCGCTGCACGCGCACAAGCAGGGCGACGACGTGATCGTCACCGGCAAGCTGCGCGCCGCGCTCGTCACCCCTTGCGCGCGCTGCCTCGAGCCGGCGCCGGTCCCCGTGGACGCCGAGGTGGTGAACCTCTTCACCGCGCGCGGAGCGGCTCTCCGCCCCGAGCCGGATGAGCTGGACCTGACCCCGGAGGACCTCGATCGCGAGTTCTACGCCGGTGACCGGATCGTGCTCGACGACATCGTGCGCGAGTATCTGCTACTCGAAGTCCCGATTCAGCCGGTGTGTCAGCCCGGCTGTGAAGGCATCCCCGTTCCGGCCGCGGTCGCGGGTCCGAAAGACCTGCGCGCCGAAGCCAAAGTCGATGGGGTGGATCCCCGCCTCGCCCCCTTGTTATCGCTGGTCGGCAAAGTCCCGACCGAGGAGTGAACACCCGTGGCCGTCCCGAAGCGTCGAAACCCGCGCTCGCGTCGCAACGCCCGTCGCGCCAACCACGATCGCGTCTCTGCACCGAACGTGATCCCCTGTCCCAACTGCGGCGAGACCATGATCCCGCACCGGGTCTGTCCTGCCTGCGGTCACTACGCCGGCCGTGAGGTCATCGAGATCGTCGAAGAGACGCTCGACTGAGCCCGGTCGGGGGGAGCGAACATGTTCGATCTGACCGGCAAGGTCGCCCTGGTGACGGGCGGCTCGCGCGGCATCGGTCGCGCGGTGTGCGTCGCGCTCGCCAAGGCGGGCGCGCGCGTGATCGTCAATTACGCGGGCAACGAGGCCGCCGCGGCCGAGACGTTGAAGCTCGTCCGCGAGGCGGGCTCGGACGGTGAGCTGCTCCGCTTCGACGTCTCGGATCCCGAGGCGGTCGACGCGGCCATCGCCGCCGCGGCCAAGCGCCACGAGGGCCTCCACATCCTGGTCAACAACGCCGGGATCGCGATCGACCAGCTCCTCATCCGGATCAAGCCGGAGGAGCTGGAGAAGACGATGGCGGTCAACGTCGGGGGCGCGCTCTGGTGCTCCAAGGCGGCCATCCGGCTGATGATGCGCAAGCGCTACGGGCGGGTCATCAACCTGACGAGCATCGTCGGCGAGGCCGGGAACGCGGGCCAGGCCGTCTACAGCGCGTCCAAGGCCGGGATCATCGGGTTGACGAAGACGCTCGCTCGGGAGTACGCCTCCCGCGGCGTGACGGTCAACGCGGTCGCGCCGGGGTTCATCGAGACGGACATGACGTCATCGCTGCCCGACAAGGTCAAGGAAGACGCCATCGCTCAGACGCCCCTCGGGCGCATGGGCAGCCCGGAGGACATCGCCCACGCGGTCCTCTACCTCGCCAGTGAAGAAGCCGGGTTCATCACGGGGCACGTGCTCCGGGTGAACGGCGGAATGCAGATTTAGAGAACGCGACAAGATCGCCACCCACACGACGGCTCGCGCTCCACACTCACGTGGCGCGCGGTCGCGGAGGATCGAATGGAAACTGCGGACAAGGTCAAGGAGATCATCTCTCAGCAGCTCGACGTGGACGTCGGCCAGATCAAGGAAGAGTCTGCGTTCATCGAGGATCTCGGCGCGGACTCGCTCGCGATCGTCGAGCTCGTCCTCGCGTTCGAGGAGCAGTTCGAGATCGAGATCCCCGACGAGGACACCGAGAAGATCCGCACCGTTGGCGACGCCGTCTCCTACATCAAGAGCCGCGTGAGCTGAGAGATGCGCAGGGTCGTCGTCACGGGCGTCGGCATGGTGTCCCCCTGCGGGACGACCACCGAGGAGAGCTGGGAGGCCATCACCGCTGGAAAGAGCGGGATCGGTCCCATCACCCTCTTCGACGCCTCCGAGCATCCGTCCAAGATCGCGGGCGAGTGTACGGGCTTCGACCCGCTTCTGTTCATCGAGAAGAAGCGGCTGCGCGAAGGCGCTCGCTTCATTCACATGGCGATCGCCACCTCGCAGATGGCCGTCGACGCGGCCGGCTTCTCGCCTTCGGACGAGGAGAAGGAGCGCGTCGGCACCTTCTTCGGGGTGGGCCTCTGCGGCCTGGAGTTGATCGAGGAGCAGCACAAGCGGCTCCTCGATCGCGGGCCGCGCCGCATCTCGCCCTACTTCATCCCGGCCACCATCTCGAACCTCGCCCCCGGGCAGGTCTCGATGCGCTTCGGCTTCAAGGGCGCCAACTACACCACGACGAGCGCCTGCTCGTCGGGCGCCCACGCCATCGGCGAGGCGGTGCGAGCCATCCGCTACGGGCACCTCGAGGCGGCCATCGCGGGCGGCGCCGAGGCGTGCGTCACCCCGCTGGGCGTCGGCGGCTTCACGGCCATGCGCGCCCTCTCGACGCGCAACGACGAGCCCGAGCGCGCCAGCCGCCCCTTCGACAAGGGCCGAGACGGCTTCGTGATGGGCGAAGGCGCGGCGAGCCTCGTGCTCGAGGAGCGCGAGGCCGCGATGAAGCGCGGCGCGACGATCTACGCCGAGGTGATCGGCTACGGCGCGACCAGCGACGCCTACCATCTGACGCAGCCCGCGCCCGAGGGCGAGGGCGCGCAGCGCGCGATGCGGCTCGCGATGGAGGACGGCAAGATCGCGCTCGAGCGCGTCGGCTACGTCAACGCGCACGCGACCAGCACGCCGACCGGAGACCTGCAGGAGCTGCAGGCGCTGCGGCACGTGCTCGGCAGCCGCGCCTCCGAGGGCGACGTCTGGATCAGCGCGACCAAGAGCATGACGGGGCACCTCCTGGGCGCCGCGGGTGGGCTCGAGGCGGCCCTGACGGTGATGGCGGTCAAGACGGGCGTGATCCCGCCGACCATCAACCTCGAGGAGCCCGAGGAGCTCGCCGCGGGCATGGAGCTCGTCCGGGACACGGCGCGCGAGCGCACGCTCGACGTGGCGCTCACCAACAGCTTCGGCTTCGGTGGGACGAACGTCACGCTGGCGTTGGCCCGCCACGACTGACCTCGCTACCGTCCGCCCATGACGAAGATCGTCGTGGGCTCGGATCACGCGGGGCTGCCCCTCAAGCGGCCGCTCCTCGACGCGCTGAAGGCGCGCGGGCACGAGGTGGAGGACGTGGGCACGCACGAGGACGCCTCGTGCGACTACCCGGACTTCGCCCACGCCCTGGCCAGCAAGGTGGCCGACGGGAGCTTCCCGCTCGGCCTGCTCGTCTGCGGCTCGGGCGTCGGCATGTCCATCACCGCCAACAAGCACGCGGGCGTGCGCGCGGTCGTGTGCAGCGAGCCGTACAGCGCCGAGATGGCGCGCCGCCACAACGACGCCAACGTGCTCTGCCTGGGCGCGCGGGTGGTCGGCGTCGGGCTCGCCGAGGCCATCGTCGACGCCTTCCTCGGCGCCGAGTTCGAGGGCGGCCGCCACGGGCGCCGGGTCGACAAGATCGAGCCGCCCGCCTGACCGCTTGCTGACGTGCGCATCCCCCAAGACGAGCGCTTCCGCCTCGAGCGCGCCCGCCACGCGCTCCGCTTCTGCTGCGAGTCCTGCGCGATGTGGGACCCCGCCGAGGAGCTGTGCGCGCACCGCTACCCGACCGCGGATCACCGCCTCGCCCGCTACGAAGACCCCACGGTCGAGATCGTCTTCTGCAAAGACTACGACGCGGCCTGAGTCAGCGGACGTCGGTGCGATCGAAGCGGCCGCGGACGCACTGATAGCGACGCAAGCTGACGTCGTGCCCCACCGGGACGGCGACGAGGAGCGCCTGGCCGGTCCAGACGGCGCGGGCGCCGCGCGGCGCGATCGCCTCCGGGAGCAGGCCCTCGAGGTGGTCGGTGGCCTCGCCGAGGCGCAGCTTGCCGTCTCGGTCTCCGTCGAGGTGCAGGGCGGGGCGTCCGTCCTCGCAGCGCACCGACCGCTCGGGTGAGTCCCAGCGCGCGCCCCTCCGGCCCATCTCGTCGAGCTGCTGGATGCGCGTCACGCCCTCGCAGACGGAGACCACCGCGACGCCGTCGTCGAGCGGCGCGATGCTCGACGGGCGGCATCCGTCGGGCATGTCGACGGGGACCGCGTACGAGACGGCGGGGCGGATCGCGTACACCGTCGTCTTGGGGGCCGGGTCCACGGTGCAGATGCCGTGGTACCAGGTGCCGGCCCGCCAGAGCGCCGCGCCCACGAACGGCTCGCATGGGCGCCGCACCTCGAGGGGCTCCGTGCCCCGCGACGCGCCGCGCGCCTGGTCGCCCACGCCGACCCGGGAGAAGCGGGCGCATCGGCCCTCCAAGGCGACGCACGCCGCCTCGGGGATGCGGTAGTAGAGGGCGAGCGCGCCGGTCTCGTCCGCGGCCATCGCGAGGCGGCCGCCCTGATCGGCCGGCACGCGCACGCTGGGGCCGAGGTCCGAGGGCGGCCCGAAGCGGACGCCGCCGTCGGGGGAGAAGGCGTTCTGGGTCTCGAGGTGCGTCCCGTAGTCGATGATCCACGCCACGCCGACGCGCTGGCCGGAGGAGGCGGCCGCGACCTCGACCGCCTGGCTGACGTGCTGCTCGGCCACGCCGCCGCCGGCCGCGCCCCGACGGGTGATGGGCCGCTCGGGGCCGCGGGCCTCGCCGAGCATGCCGAGCGGCAGCACGCGCACGCCGCCGCCCTCGCGGTGCGGCGCGCCGTAGAGGAAGAGCGCGCCGTCGTTCACGGGCACGAGCGCGAACGCGCGCGCGTCCGCCACCGCGCGGCCGCTCGCCATGGGCGCGGGGGGCGGCGGGAGCGGCGCGGGAGGCGGGGGCGGCGGCGGATCCTCGCTGCACGCGAGGAGGGACAGGAGGCAGAGGGGCAACAGCCGGCGCACGCGGGCAGGGTACTCCAGTCGGCGGCCGCGTCTCTCAGTTCCCGCGCCGCAGGGCGTTCACGCGCTGGTCGGCCGCGCGGGTCGTCTCGGGCAGGCGGTAGCGGGGAGCGAGGCCGAGCACCGCGCGGGCCGCGGTGTCGATCGAGACGCGGTGTCCGATCGAGACGTAGACGGGCTTGACCCGGTCCCGCGTGCGCAGCGCCGCGCCGACCACGTCGCCCTCGTGCACGAGCGGCGCGCGGTCGCCACGCGAGGGGCCCAGCGCCGCGTGCTGGCCGACGAGGAGCGTCTTGGCGCAGCCGATCGTCGGCACGTCGAAGAGCACGCCGAGGTGACACGCGAGGCCGAAGCGGCGAGGGTGCGCGCGGCCCTGCGCGTCGCAGACGACCAGGTCGGGCGGGGCGCGCAGCTTCCCGAAGCACGCGACGACCGGGGGCAGCTCGCGGAACGAGAAGAGACCCGGCACGTACGGGAAGGTCGCGCTCGCGGCGTGCGTCGCCTCCTCGACCACCTCGAGGGTGGCGGCGTCGAGCACCACGACGGCCGCGTAGACCCGGTCGCCGCCCTTCTCGTAGGCCACGTCCACGCCGGCGACCCGTCGCACGGAGCCGAGGCGGTCGTCTTCGACGACGTCGTCCGCCCAGGCGCGCTGGAGCGCCTCGGCCTCCGCGGGCGAGAGATCGAAGGGGCAGGGGCGGACGGGGATCATCGCGGTCTGCGGTAGAGGACGAGGAGGAGCGGGAGGGCGAGGAGGAGCGGAGTGGCGGCGGGGGAGGCGGCGGCGACGCGGCAACCGCAGCCGGGGGCGGCCGGCTGGGAGGGATCGGGATCGGGATCGGGATCGGGATCGGGATCGGGATCGGGACCGGGATCGGGATCGGAATCGGAATCGGAATCGGAATCGGGATCGGAGACGGGGTCGGGGGCGGGATCGGGATCGGGATCGGGGACGACGATGGGTGGGGGCGTCGTCACGCCGGCGCAGCGGCGGGCGATCTCGCAGCGGGCGGGCTGGCCTCCGACGCTCTCCTCGCAGTCGTCGTCGGTGGCGCAGGCGCCGCGATAGTCGAGCATCGGCCCGCTGTGGCCCCTCCGCCTCCAGCGCTGGCAGACGCCGATCTCCTCACAGGGGCCGGACTCGCCGGGGCAATCCGAGCTCTGCTCGCAGGTGGTGGGCACGCAGCGCGGGGGCATGCCATGCGAGCCCGCGCCCCGGGCGCCTCGCGTGCCTCTGGGGCAGTCCGTGGGCGCCGGGTAGAGGCGTGGGGGCCGGCTCGGGTCGATGGCGTCCGCGCGGGCGGACGGGGGGACCATGAGCATCGCGACGGCGAGCCCGGCCAGCGTGAGAAGGGTGCGGGTCATGGGGCGAGGGTAGGCTACCTTCCGCGGCATGGACGTCGTCATCTGGCACAACCCGAGCTGCTCCAAGTCCCGCCAGGCCCTCGCGCTCTTGAAGGAGCGCGGCCTCGAGCCGACCGTGCGGCAGTACCTGAAGGACCCGCCGAGCGCGAAGGAGCTGCGCGCGGTGCTGAAGAAGATGGGCGCCAAGGACCCGCACGCCCTCGTGCGCAAGAAGGAGAAGCTCTTCGGTGAGCTCGGCGTGGCCGAGATGAAGGGCGGAGAGGTCGTGGACGCGATGGCCGCGCACCCGAAGCTCATCGAGCGGCCCGTGGTCATCACCGACAAGGGCGCGCGCGTCGGCCGCCCGACCGAGGCCATCGTCGAGGTCCTGGACTGACGTCACGCCAGATCGTTCCCCGCCGATCCCCAGCGGGGAGACGCGCGCCGACGCCCTTCGGAAGCGCTCTCCGTCGGGGAGACGTGTCTCGGATGGCTTTCGAGGGCTTCCCCGTCGGGGAGACGCGTCTCGGCTGGCTTTCGAGGGCTTCCCCGTCGGGGAGACGCGTCTCGGCTGGCTTTCGAGGGCTTCCCCGTCGGGGAGACGCGTCTCGGCTGGCTTTCGAGGGCTTCCCCGTCTGGGAGGCGCGTTTCGGATGGCTTTCGAGGGTTCCCCGCCGTGGAGACGCGTTCCAGACGGCTCTGGAGGGCTGCCGCGCGCGGGAGACGCGTGCAGACGCACCTCTCGACACGTTCCCCGCCGTGGAGACGGGGTCCACGGGGCTCTCGACGCGTTCCCCGCGGTGGAGACGCGTTCCAGAGGGCTCTCGAGGGCTTCCCCGCGGTGGAGACGGGGTCCAGGCCGCTCTCGAGGGCTCCCCCACCGTGGAGACGCGTGCAAACCGGCCGCGGTCGGCCCTGGCGCGCGGTGGACGCGTGCGCAGCGGCTCGGAGCGCGTCGCCCGCGCCCGGGACGCGTCGGATCGGCGCGCGAAGGCGACCCCCGGGCGGGGGAGGGGTCCGCGCGGCGTCCGCGCGGCCCTCCCGAACGGGGAGCGGGCCGTCGAGCGCGTCCGGGCCGCCTCCCCGGCCGGGAGACGCGCCCCGAGCGGCTCGGGAGACGATCCGGGGGCGCCGGAGGCACGCGAACCGCGTCGGCGCGCGGGTCCCGTCAGCGCGAGGGCGTGACGACCAGGGTGGCGCGGTCCCGATCGCGCTCCTCCTCGAGGGCGATGCGCACGGGGAGGAAGCGCGGGATCAGCCCGATCTGGGTGCGCGTGTGGAGGCTCGGGCGCGTGGTGACGAAGGCGCCGCCGCCCGCGATCGCGAGCAGCAGGATCAGCTGGTCCGCCTGGTGCTCGCCGACCGGGACCTCGGCCGCGAGCCAGCGCTGGGCCTCGTTGGCGAGGGCGTGCGCCAGGTCCTCCGCCCGCTTGCCCCGCTGGCCGAACGCGGAGAAGACCTCGCGGCCCGAGTCGGCCCTGAACCCGACGCTGACGACGTTGCCCGGGCCGACCGGCGAGGCCTCCTCTTCGACCCGCACCTCGTCCTTGCCGAAGCCGAGCACGGTGCGCAGCACGCCGAGCTCCCGACGCGCCACCGCCTTCGGCAGAGCGCTGACGATCGCGACCGCGAGGCGCTCCTCGATCGGGCCGCGCGCGCGCACCTCGAAGCCCTCGAGCCGCTCGGGCACGCGCAGCGTGACGACGAGCCGGCCGCCGCCCGCGGGGTAGTAGCCGCGCCGCTCGACCTCGACGTGCAGATCCACGCCGAGCTGACGCACGCGCGGCGCCCAGACCTCGGTGAGGAACCGAGAGGGCGGCGCGGCGGGGTTGTCGGTCCCGCCCTCGATGGTCAGCCGGCTCTCGCCCGCGTGCCCGAGCAGCCCGGTCACCAGCGTCTGGAGCACGAGCGCGGCGCTCCCCGCGCTGCCCACCGCGAAGGTGTGCTCGCCGTGCCGCACGCGGCCCGGGCGCAGCTCCACCTCGCGCGAGCCGAGGCTGGCGCCCCGCACCTCGCCCTCGCACATCGCGGCGATGGCCTTCAGCGCGGTGAGGTGCTGGCGCAGGAGCCCCGGCCGCCCGCGCCGCGCCCGCACGTTGCGGATCCGGAGCGGGCGGCCCGTGGCCATGGCGAGCGCGAGGGACGTGCGCACGACCTGCCCGCCTCCCTCGCCCTCGGCGCCGTCGATGTCGATCCGCTCGTCCACGTCTCTACCCCTTCACGCACGCCACCTGACGCAGCGTGTGCACCACGTCGACGAGGTCGGACTGCGCGGCCATCACCGCGTCGATGTCCTTGTACGCCGCCGGGGTCTCGTCGAGCACGCCCGCGTCCTTGCGGCACGAGATGCCCTTCGTCGCCTCGGCGTGATCCTCGAGCGTGAACTTCTTCTTCGCCGCGGTCCGGCTCATCTTCCGGCCCGCGCCGTGGCTGCACGAGCTGAGGCTGTCCTCGTTGCCCTTGCCGCGCACGATGAAGCTCTTGGCGCCCATGCTGCCCGGGATGATGCCCAGCTCGCCGGCCCCGGCGCGCACCGCGCCCTTGCGGGTCACGATGCAGTCGGCCCCGAAGTGCCGCTCGAACGCCACGTAGTTGTGGTGGCACTCGACCGCCTCGAGCTTCGCGTCGAACGCGGGCAGCGCGGCGCTCTTGCGCATCGCGTCGACCACGCGGTGCATCATGAGCCGACGGTTCTCCGCCGCGAACGACTGCGCCCAGCCGACCGCCCGCACGTACTCGTCGAAGCTCTCCGTGCCCTCGCGGAGGTACGCCAGGTCACGGTCCGGCACGCGGATCCCCGCCCGCTCGAGCTCGCGCTTCGCGAGGGCGATGAAGTGCTGGCCGATCCGGTTGCCGACGCCGCGCGAGCCGCTGTGCAGCATCACCCAGACGCGGTCCACCTCGTCGAGGCACAGCTCGATGAAGTGGTTGCCCGTGCCGAGCGTGCCGAGGTGGTTCTCGGTGTTGCCGCGACGGATCTTGGGGTGCGCGTCCGCGATGCGCTCGAAGCCCGGCGCGAGCTCGGCCCACGCCTTCTCGACGCGCTTGGGGAGCGAGCCCCACGCGCCGCGGTCCCCGCGGCCACCGTTGGCCGTCCGGCCGTGCGGCACCGCGCGCTCGACGTCGCTGCGCACGCCGTCGAGGGAGTCGGGCAGATCCGAGGCCTCGAGGGAGGTGCGCACCGCCATCATGCCGCAGCCGATGTCCACGCCGACCGCGGCCGGCACGATCGCGCCCACGGTGGGGATCACGCTGCCGACCGTGGCCCCCTTGCCGAGGTGCACGTCGGGCATGACCGCGACGTGGTGATGGATGAAGGGCAGGAGCGCGATCTTGCGCAGCTGCTCCTTCGCCGCGTCCTCGACGGGGACGCCGCGGGTCCACGCCTTGATGGGGTGGAGGCCGCCGTGGAAGGTCTCGTATGCCTGCTCGGTCATGTCGTTCTCCTCGACCGCCTCATCGCAGCCGGCGTGCCAGCCTCGGGAGCGGCGAGGACGGCCTCGACGGGTCGATGCTGACGATACTCCTGTATCGTGGCATATATGAACGGATATGCCGCGCACCGTCGTCATCTCCGCCCTCGGCACGACGCTCGACCGGGGCCGGGGTGAGTCGCGCTGGCACCGCTGGCGGCCCACCGTGGCGCTCCACCAGCACGAGGACCTGCTCGTGGACCGGCTGGAGCTGCTCTATTCGCCGGGATACGAGGCGCTCGCCGAGACGGTGATGGGCGACATCGAGCGGCTCTCGCCCGAGACCGAGATCGCGCTCCACCCGCTGAGCCTCGCCGATCCGTGGGACTTCGAGGCGGTCTACGCGGAGCTGCTCGACTTCGCGAAGACGTATCAGTCTGGAGACGACGAGGAGCTGCTCGTGCACATCACGACGGGCACGCACGTGATGCAGATCTGCTTCTTCCTCCTCGTGGAGAGCCGCCATCTGCCGGGCAAGCTCATCCAGACGCGGCCGCCGCGCCGGGGGGACGGGGGCGGCTGGTCGGTCATCGACCTGGATCTCGAGCGATACGATCAGCTCAAGGCGCGCTTCGACGCCGAGCGGGACGAGGATCTCAGCTTCCTCAAGGCCGGCATCGCGACGCGGAACGCGCGCTTCAACCGGATGGTGGCGCAGATCGAGCGCGTGGCGCTCTCGAGCCGGGAGCCGATCCTGCTCATGGGCCCGACCGGCGCGGGCAAGTCGCAGCTCGCGCGGCGCATCTTCGCCCTCCGGGCCCAGCGGGGGCTCACCTCGGGGGAGTTCGTGGAGGTGAACTGCGCGACCCTGCGCGGCGACGCGGCGATGAGCGCGCTCTTCGGCCACGTCAAGGGCGCGTTCACCGGCGCGCAGAAGGACCGGGCCGGCCTGCTCCGGCGCGCGGACGGCGGGGTGCTCTTCCTGGACGAGATCGGGGAGCTGGGTCTCGACGAGCAGGCGATGCTGCTGCACGCGATCGAGGAGAAGCGCTACCTCCCGGTCGGGGCCGACGCGCCCGTGGCGGTGGACTTCGCGCTCCTGGCCGGGACCAACCGGGATCTGCGGGCGGAGGCCGCGGCGGGGCGCTTCCGTGAGGATCTGCTCGCGCGGCTCGACGTCTGGACCTTCTCGCTCCCCTCGCTGGCCGAGCGCCCGGAGGACCTCGAGCCGAACCTCGACCACGAGCTGGTCCGGCAGAGCGAGCGGCTCGACCGGGTGGTGCGCATGACGGCGGAGGCGCGGGCGCGCTTCCTGGAGTTCGGGCGACACGCGGCGTGGCGAGGGAACTTCCGCGACCTCGCGGCGGCCGTGATCCGGATGTCGACCCTCGCCCCCGATCGAATCGACCTCGACACGGTGGAGGAGGAGATCGGTCGGCTCGAGCAGGCCTGGGCGCCCCTCGCGCCGCGCGTCGAGGACGGCCGCGTGCGTCACCACCTGGGCGAGGCGGCGTCGGAGCTCGACCGCTTCGACCGGGTGCAGCTCGAGGACGTCTTGCGGGTCTGCGAGCGCGCGCCGAGCCTCTCCGCCGCGGGCCGCGAGCTCTTCGCGGAGAGCCGGCGGCGGCGCGCGAGCACCAACGACGCCGACCGCTTACGGAAGTACTTGGCGAAGCACGGGCTCGCCTTCGCGGACCTCGGCGCCGGCTGAGCGGCGCCCCGCGGCTGGTGCACGATGCCACGACGCGGCTCCAAGGCGTGTCGTAGTCTGCCTCTGCACACCTGGAATCATGGGGAAAACCGGCGGCCTGGGTTTTGAGGAGTCCCCTGGGCATGAAGACCCAATCGCTCCCCCGAGTCCTCACGCCGCTGCTCGCCGTCGCGGCGGTCGCCACCCTCTGTTTCGCCTTCACCCGCCCGGTGCGCTCGCAGGTCCGCGAGCCTGGCGCCGGGCTGGCGGGCCTCGACGGCACCTGGCGCCTCGCCACGCCGAACGCCGAAGGAGAGATCGATCGCTCCATCGCGCGGGTCGTCGACCGCATGAGCTTCTTCATCCGCGGCATCGCGCAGTCGCGCATCGACGAGAGCGTCAACCCCGACCGCGTGGTGCGCATCCAGCCCGAGCGAGAGCGCGTGCGCGTCGCCCTCGACAGCTGGGGACCCGTGGAGCTGTCCCTGGACGGGAGGCAGCGCCGGGCCCGCAGCACCGACGGTCAGCCCATCCGGGTTCGCGCCGCGCTCTCCGGGGAGCACCTGACCCTCGTGCAAGCCGCGAACGAAGGCAGCCGCGTCTCCTACTTCTCGGGGTCCCCCGACGGCAACGCGATGCGAATGACGGTGCGGATCCAGTCGGATCGGCTGCCGGAAGACATCATCTACCGCCTCGACTACCGACGGGCGCGCTGAGCCATGGGCACCGCCTCGGACGCCCGGTCAGCGACGCCGGTACTGGAGCGTGAAGCGCATCGCCTCGGGCATGCGGGGGCTGTCTGTGATCACCTCCACCTGGAGGCGGCCCTCGGCGGCGGGCGTGAAGATGTACCAGCGCGTGCCGCCCTCGGTCTGGAACACGTGCTCGAGCGAGCCGTCGTCGCGGAAACGCGCCGTGACGTTCATCGACTCGCCCTCCTGATCCCGCCGCCGGACGGTCTGTCCCAGGGGAGTCGTGAAGGCGCTCCCGTCGGAGAAGCGCACCGTGACGTCGTCGCCGTCGAAGCGGAGCGAGATGCGTCGGTTCACCGTGGTCCCGTCGCGGAGACGGGAGCGGGCGATGGCGCGGACGAAGAAGCTCATCGCGTTGGCCGCGCTCTCTGCGGCGCGGTCCACGACACGCTCGGCCTGCGAGACCGGCTGAGCCAGCACCCAGGTCCCCTCCACGCGCGCTCTGCCGTCCTGGGCGCTCACCGATCCGGCGACGAGCAGGACGAGCGACGCGACGGCGGGGCGGAGCAGTACACGCATGCGGGCAAAGTAACGCCCGGACGCATTCGCACAATCGAGGCGCCGTGCCTCAGGAGTATCGAGTCATGAGAGCGCTTGTCACCGGAAGTCGACTTCCTTTCGCCATCGAGCAGATCCGCAAGCTGGGGCGCATGGGACACGAGGTGCACGCCTCGGACGCGCTCTGGAGCGCGCCCGGGAATCACTCCCGCTTCTCGGCGGGGCACGTGGTCACGGCGCCCCCGCGCCACGAGCCCGAGCAGTTCGTCCGGGACATCGTGCAGTACCTGCGCGAGCACCCGATCGACCGCCTGATCCCGTCCTTCGAGGAGGTCTTCTATCTCGCCCGACACCGTCGCCAGATCGAGGCGCACACCGAGCTGTTCGCGCCCTCCTACGACGTGCTCGCCGCGCTCCACGACAAGAGCACCATGGTCGAGCTCGCGCAGGAGCTGGGCGTGGACGTCGCGCCGACCCTCCTCGCGCGCGACCGGGCCGAGCTGGAGGCGGCGTGCCGTGACTTCCCCCGGTTCTTCGCGCGGCCGGCCTACACGCGCGGCGGGGTGACGCTCTTCACCAACGCGGGGCCGCTCGCCGGGGTGGTGCGCCTCGAGGACTGTCACCCGACGCCCGAGAACCCCTACCTCGTGCAGCCCTTCCTCGACGGCCGGGATCTCTGCACCCACTCGATCGTGCATCACGGACGCGTCGCGGCGCACGTCAGCTACATCCACCCGCTCACCCTCGAGCACGCGGGCGGCATCGTGTTCGAGTCGGTGGTGGTCCCCGAGACCCTGCGGGTGACCCGGCTCGTCGCGGAGGCGACCGGGTATCACGGCCAGATCTCGTTCGACTTCATGGAGACCGAGCAGGGCATCTACCTGGTGGAGTGCAACCCGAGGCCGACCGCGGGCCTGACGGTGATGCCGGACGCGATCTTCGACGACGGCATGATGGAACGGACCGGGGGCGAGACCCTCGTCGGCCCGGCCGGCGTCCAGCGCAAGCTCTCTCTCGCGCTGCTCCGCAACATGGTCGTGCACTGGGAGTCGCTGCCGGAGAACCTCGCGGCGCTCGCGTCGAAGACCCCGGACATCTACGCCGACCCGGACGACCTGGTGCCGCTCTTCTCGCAGCTCTTCGCCTACGGGAAGGTGCTGAAGTACCGGCTCGCGAACGGACGCGCCGACAACAGGGGGCGGAGCGACATCATGCAGGGCTACTTCGAGGACCTGACCTTCGACGGCGACGGAACCGTGCCCTCGTTCAGAACAGCTGCTCGGCGAGCTGCCTGAGCTTCCGCGCCCGGAGCGACTTCATCGCCGCCTCGCGCGCCGCCTCCACCGTGGGGCCGGCGCGCGAGACGTCCATCACGTCCAGGCCCATGACCGCGGCGGCGTCCGCGCTCGGCTCGAAGAGCACCACCCGCTTGTTCGCGGGGCGGAGCGCGCGCACCTCGCGGCGCAAGAGCAGGCGGAGCGGCGGGAAGAGCGACAGCGGGTTGCTGACGAAGATCACGTCCTCGTCGGTCGCGGCCAGCAGATCGACGTGAGCGGCCGAGGCGATGCCGCCGTCGACGAAGCGCCGCCCGGCGATCAGCACCGACTGGCAGACGCCAGGCACGGCGCCCGAGGCGGCCACCGCCGAGCCGACGTCGGTGGAGGGCGCGTTGCCGGAGCCGAACGCGACGCGCTCGCCCGTGTCGCGACAGACGGCGGGGATCCAGAGCTCCTCGTCCGGCCAGCGGTCGCCGAAGAGCGCGCGAAAGCCGGCCGCCTGCGGCTCGAGGCTGACCGGGCCGTCGGGCATCAGGGCCGAGACGAGCCGGCCCGGCCGCGCTCGCCACGGGCGACGGATCGCGCTCGACAGATAGCGCAGCGAGCCGGGGCGCCACGGAGGCCGCTGCGAGCGGGGCGGGAGCTCGTGGCTCGGCCGCACGTAGTGCTGAGCGATGGCGCGGCCCTCCGGGGTCAGCTTCCGGCCGCGGACGCGCGCCCCGAGGTCTCGCGCGGACATGCCCGCGCGGAGCAGCGCCGCGACCTGCGCGCCGGCGGAGGTCCCCACGATCAGCGTGGCGGTTCGCGCGTCGAAGCCGAGCGCGTCCTCGAGCGCGCGCAGGACGCCCGCGTGGAAGGCGTGCCCCACCGGACCGCCCGCGCCGAGGACGATGGAGACGCGCGTCATCCCATCCCGAGACGTAGGGGCGCGTCGGCGCCGCGCAAATCAGAAGGCATGGGCGAGGTAGACCGAGACCACCGGCCCTCCGGTCTGGCGGCTGAGCAGGAACAGGCCGCCCTCGACGGTCAATCCGACGTACCATCGTGGCGCGATCTGGTAGTCGCCCTCCACCGCGAAGCCGATGTACGTCGTGCCGTTGCCGATCCCGCTCGGGCTCTCGTGCCCCGGCGCCTCGTCGCCGAGCCAAACGTCGAGGCTGTGGTAGCCCGTGACGCGGCCCCGCACCCCGAACTCGGCGATGAGCGTGGCGCCCACCTCGGCCGTCCAGGTCAGGACATGGTCGTAGCCCTCGGTGCGCAGCACGTAGCCGGCCGAGCCAGCCATGTACCAGCGATCGGCCGCGTACCCCGCGCCGAGCGAGAGCGGGAAGTCCCACGCGCCCGCGCCTATGCGGAGGGCGCCCACCGCCGGGTTGCCCTCGGCGGTGCCGTAGACGGTCTGCACCTCCTGCGCCCGCGCGAACGGCGCGCGCACGCCCCCCTCGAGCGCCATCACGAAGCGCCCCTCTTGCAGGAACTGCCAGCGCAGGCCGAGGAGCGGGTCCCCGGGCGTGACGTGGCTCTGGTAGCTGCCGTCGCGCGGGTCCTCGAGGTGAAACGTGCGGACCATCTCGGTGTGGAGCACGAGCGCGAGGTCGTCGACCAGGCCCAGCTCCGCGTACGCGCTGAGGAACACCTCGTGGTAGGCGCCGTATCCGTAGGTGTTTCCGTCGCCGGCGTGGAAGTCGAAGCCGTAGAGGTACTTCAGCCAGATCTTCACGTAGCCGTGGTTCTGATCGGGCGCCCACGGGCCGGCCGCGGCGGGGCTCGCCGACAGCGTCACGGCGGCGGCGAGGAGGACCCCGAGCAGGCGGCGCATGGCGCATCATCGCAGATCGCGCGCGTGCCAGCGACGGACGCGCACGGTAGGCTCCCGCCGATGCACGAGCAGCCCCTGGCCGACGACCTCCTCGCCTACATCGAAGCCTCCCCGACCCCGTGGCACGCGGTCCGCGAGACCCGTCGGCGCCTGGAGGAGGCGGGCTATCGCGCGCTCGACGAGCGGGAGCGCTGGAAGCTCTCGCCAGGCGACAAGGTCTTCGTGATCCGCGGCGGCTCGTCGATCGCCGCGTTCGAGCTGGGCACCGCGCCGCCGTCCGAGGCGGGGTTTCGCTTCGTGGGCGCGCACACGGACTCGCCCAACCTCCGGCTCAAGCCGCGGCCGCAGCGTCAGCGTGAGCAGATCCACCAGCTCAGCGTCGAGCCTTACGGCGGCGTGCTGCTCCACACCTGGCTGGATCGGGACCTCTCGATCGGGGGCCGCCTCCTGACGCGCGACGGGGACGGGCTCGCGGAGACCCTCGTGCGCTTCGACGCGCCGCTCGCGCGGGTGTCCAGCCTCGCGATCCATCTGCACCGCGACGTCAACGAGGAGGGGCTGAGGCTCAACCCGCAGGAGCACATGCTGCCGATGTTCGCGTTCGGCGGCGAGGCGCCCGCGCTCGAGGCCATGCTCGCCGAGCGGGCGGGCGTGGACCCGGCGGCCATCATCGGCTGGGACCTCTGCCTCTTCGACGTCCTGCCGCCGTCGCGCGGCGGGGTCGACGGAGAGATGATCTTCGCTCCCCGCCTCGACAACCTCGCGAGCTGCCATGCAGGTCTCAGCGCGCTGCTCGACGCGGGCGACGCGACGAAGGCGAGCCGCGGCGTGGTCCTCTACGACCACGAGGAGTGCGGCAGCATGAGCCCGCAGGGGGCCGACTCGCCGTTCGTGCCGGAGCTCCTCGAGCGGCTCGCGCGCGCCTTCGACGACACGAGCGACGCCTACCCACGGGCGCTGGCGCGCTCCTTCCTCGTCTCTGCCGACATGGCGCACGCGGTGCACCCCAACTACGCCGACCGCCACGAGCCCGAGCACAAGCCGCGGCTCGGCGCCGGCCCGGTCATCAAGACCAACGTCAACCAGCGCTACGCCACCGACGGCGAGAGCGCGGCCCGCTTCAAGCGCTGGTGCGCCGAGGCCGACGTCGTCCCGCAGGAGTTCGTCACCCGCAGCGATCTGCGCTGCGGCTCCACCATCGGCCCCATCAGCGCCGGCCGGCTCGGCGTGCGCGCGCTCGACGTGGGCAACCCGATGCTCTCGATGCACAGCTGCCGCGAGATGGCGGCCTCGGCCGACGTGGCGCCGATGATCGCGGCGCTGCGCGTCTTCCTGTCGCGCCTCGACTGACCACGACTGATCGAGCTCAAGGGCGCGGGAACGACACCGCCTCGTAGGGATCGCGGATCACCGCCGCGCCCGCCCAGTGGCTGGTCAGGAAGTCGAACCACGCCGTGGCGCCCACCTCGCTGTCGCCGATGTTGCCGTGCGTCGCGGTCCGCACCTCGCCGTCTCGCCGCACGAGGTCGAACTGGAGCAGGCCCCCCGTCGCGCCCTCGATGTTCGCCGAGAGCGGCCCGGTGACGACCTCGAAGCCGGGCTCCTCCCGGAGGAGCGGCTCGACGATCGGGACGTCGAACGCGCGGCCGAGGGCGTAGTTGCTGATGTTGGGCACGGTGTCGTCGTCGAGCACCACGCCGAGCAGGACGTCGGGCACCCCCGGCGCGCGCGCGAACCGGTCCCGCTGCCCGTGCGGCGCGTAGCTGGCGGGGTCGCCGGCGTCGAGCACGGTCTGCAGGATGGGGAAGAAGCGTCGCACGTCGCCTTCCGTCGTCATGCGCGGCCGGAGCAGATCGATGATCGTGCTGAAGAGGGGGGAGTCGCTGATGATGGTGCTCACCCGCCCGCCCGGGACGACGAGCACGCCCGCGCCGTAGCGGTCGGTGGCCGCCAGCAGCTCCGGGCCCATCAGGCCGCCGAGCGAGACGCCGAGGTAGGCGACCCGATCGGGATCCACGTCGGCCGCGCCGTCCCCGTCGACGTCCGGTGAGGTCTCGAGCAGGCGCGTGATCTGGAGCCGGTCCCAGGTGGTCTGCCGGAAGTGCTCGCGCAGCCGGGTCGCGTGCAGGGCGCGCACGTTCAGGTCGCCGATCGCGAAGAATTGCAAGACGACGGGCAGGGAGGTCGCGGTCGGGTCGGGGTTGGTCGGGTGCTCGCCGTGCATCAGCGCCGGCGCCGCGACGGTCACGATCCCTTCGGGCGCCGCGAACTCGGCGAGCCGCTGGGCCTGGTTGCGATCGCCCGTCAGGCCGTGCCCGTAGAAGAGGGTCGGGTAGGGCGCCTCGCCCGTCTTCGGGAGCCAGAAGGTCAGCGGCACCGAGTAGGTCGCGCGGGGCGTCGCGGCCGCGCCCGCCGCGCGCCGGAACACGCCGTCCTCGTCGCGGTAGTCGTTCAGCGTCACGCGCGCGTCGCAGCGGATCCAGAGGGCCTCCTCCGCGCAGCTCGGGGCCGCCTCGAAGCCGGGCGCCTCGCGCGCGTCCACGTCGTCGGCCACCGCGATCGTGTCCTCTTCGATCGACTGGGTGGGGTAGACGGTGAGCGCGACCAGGTCGTCCGCGGAGTCGATCACGCCGAGCGAGACGAGCGCGTCCACCGCCGCGGCCGACGACGGCGACGCGATCTCGGTCGCCATCGCCTCCGAGGGCTCGAGGCAGCCGCCGGCCGCGTCCGTCAGGGCGCGGGTCACGAACGCGATGGCCGTGGTCTTCGCGGGAAGAGGGCGCAGCGGCGCGAAGAGGAGGGTGCGGTCGTCGTCGGTGGTGTCGATCGTCGCGGGGCGCAGGGAGGGCTCCCCGCGCTCCGGGAGCACCGCGACGCCCAGCCCGCTCGAGGCGTCGGTCAGCCGGGGGAGGGCGTCCGGGTCGAACGCGCGGCCGAACTGGAAGAACGCCTCCGCATTGATCCCGAAGCCGTCCAGCTCGCCCAGGTCCTCGGTGAAGACCTGCCGATAGCCGCGCAGGGTGCGCACGAGGGTCGGGTAGACGGCCTCGTCGAAGAACAGGCGCTGGCCGGTCTCGGTGGTCGCGTCGTCCACGAGCAGCCGGGGCTCGGGCCACCGCGTGAGCCCCCCGCCGTCGGGCGACCAGTCGAGCACCGTGCACGTCGGCCCGGCGTCCAGCCCGGCGTCGCCCTGCGCCGCGCCGTCGAGCCCGGCGTCGCCGCCCGACGCGTCGTCGCAGGCCCCCAGCGCGAGCGCCACCATGATCGCGATTCCCCATCCCCGCATTCGCAGAGTCTACATGTGAGAGTCCGCTCCTCCCCGCTTGACCCCGGGGGGCGCACGCTCGAAACCCGTTGGGATGGGTCTCTTCGACGCGCTCCCCGACGAGGTCTCGGTCTACGAGGTCTCCCCCCGCGATGGCCTGCAGAACGAGGCCGTCACGGTGCCGACCACCCGGAAGGTCCGGCTCGTGGAGGCGCTCGTCGCGTCCGGGCTGAGCCGCATCGAGATCACCTCGTTCGTCTCGCCCAAGTGGGTCCCGCAGCTCGCGGACGGGGACGAGGTGGCGCGCAGCGCCCCGCGCACGGACGGCGTCACGTTCAGCGCGCTCTGCCCGAACGCGCGCGGGCTCGAGCGCGCCCGCGAGGCGAACATCGAGGAGATCGCGGTCTTCATCAGCGCGAGCGAGACGCACAACCGCAAGAACGTGAACAAGACGGTGGAGGACACCCTCGCGGGCTTCCGCGACGTGATCCGACCCGCCGTGGACCAGGGCGTGCGGGTCCGCGGGTACGTCTCGACCCTCTGGGGCTGCCCCTACGAGGGCGAGATCGACCCGCGCGAGGGGCTGCGCATCGCGCACGCGCTGATCGAGCAGGGCTGCTACCAGGTCTCGCTCGGCGACACGATCGGGGTCGGCAACCCGGTGCAGACCAAGCGCATCCTCGAGCTCTTCCTCTCGGAGATCCCGTCCGAGCAGCTCGCGCTCCACATGCACGACACCCGCGGCACCGCGCTCAGCAACATCGTGGTCGGCCTGGAAGAGGGCATCCGGACCTTCGACGCCTCCGTCGGCGGGCTCGGCGGCTGCCCCTACGCGCCCGGGGCGGCGGGCAACGTGGCCACCGAAGATCTCGTCTTCATGCTGCACGGCATGGGCGTGAAGACCGGGGTCGACCTCGAGAAGCTGGTCGCGGCCGGTCAGGTCGCCGCGGCGATCGTCGGGCACGAGCTGCCGGGCAAGGTCCACAAGGCGGGCGTGCGCTCTCTCAGCAGCTGAGCGTGCAGCTGAGGCGAACGGAACCGCCGTCTGCCTCGTAGGGTGGTGTACCCTCTCCCGCCGGAGGACCCTGCACCGTGATGACCTTCGCTGCGCTCGCCCTCGCCACGCCGATCTTCGGCTTCGCCCTCACGCCGCCGTCGGTGGACCTCTCGATGAGCCCACCGCCCAACAGCGTGTTCACGCCGCCCGTGTTCGCGCAGGTCGGCGGCGGCGATCCGTCGGAGGACGAGGCCCCCGAGGCCGAGGCGCCTGCCGATGACGTTGCCGAGGACGCCGAGGACAGCGCGCCCAGCGGCGGCGACGACATGAGCGACTTCGCCGCGCAGCTCCGCCAGCGCCGGGACATCGCGACGATTCACCGCGCCTTCGGGATCGCGACGTGGGGCGCGATGCTGGTGACCGTCGTGCTGGGCTTCATCCAGTACTACAACCTCTACGGCTTCGGCGGCCGCGAGGACGCGCCCTGCGTGACCGGCGACGCGGTCTTCGGCCAGGACCAGTGCTGGGGCATCCCGTGGCCGCACCGGATCGCGGCGATGACCACCACCGCGCTCTACGGGGTCACGTTCACGCTCTCGTTCGTCATGCCCGACCCGGCAGGGGTCAGCGAAGGGGACGGAGAGTTCGCAGAGACGCTCCGCATGCACAAGACGCTGCGCTGGGTCCACCTCGCGGGCATGGTCGCGCAGGTCTTCCTCGGCTTCGCGACCGCGCAGAACTGGTTCGGCATCGACCGCGCGAACGACTTCGACGCGCAGCGCGCGCTGGCGACGGTGCACCAAGGCATCGGCTGGGCGACGTTCGGCGTGTTGACGGCGGCCGGCGCCATCATGGTGTTCTAGCGGGCGGCGTCTTGCCCGCGAATCAGCGTTCACAGCTCTCGAGGAGCGCGACGAGACAGCTTGCTCGAGCTGCCCGAGCGCCGTCTGCGCGCGGTGATCTCGAGCCAGGCGGCCACTCCGTAGTAGCGGGCACAGGCAAGGCGGCGGGGCGCGGTTCGCCGGGGTGAGCGAGCCGCCGCGCGCAGGGCGGATCCGGCGACGGCATCCGCCTCTTGCGACGCATCGCCTCGGCGACCGCCTCCGCATCCGCGACCGCCTCCGCGGCCGCCTCGTATCCGCCTCCGCGACCGCCTCCGCGACCGCCTCCGCGACCGCCTCCGCGACCGCCTCCGCGACCGCCTCCGCGACCGCCTCCGCGACCGCCTCCGCGACCGCCTCCGCGACCGCCTCCGCGACCGCCTCCGCGACCGC